>JAEMPZ010000069.1 GCA_022759065.1 Acidobacteriota bacterium
CTCATCCCTCATCTATCATCCATCATCCGCAATTCTAACAGGGAGGCCAGGGAGGAGAGTCAGTGGTGCTTTTCTTTTACTCCGTTACCCCGTCATCCCGCTTGGGGGCAAGCGTGCGGAAGGCGTAGTCACCGCCGAGGAAGGCTTCAACATGGGCGCGCATGACATCTTCGCTGGTCATGTACATGTCGAGCTGGCTGGCGCAGGCCATGAGCCGTCCAAGGATGTCCAGCTTTTCCGAAGTCTCCGCCGCAGTAGCCTTCTTGAGCCAGGCGTTGATGAGGTCGCCGCGCCTGTCCACTTGGAAACCGTGGCGCAGAAGCACGGCCTCCAGAAAAGCGGCTCGCAGGTTTCTGCGCCATTGCGTCGCGCCTCCGCCGGCGAAGCGGAAGGCTATGTGGTTATTGTTCGGGATGTCCGTCAATGAGGCGTCAATAAGGGAGAAGTGGTAGGCAAGGCGGGAATTCAGGTTCATGTAAGTAGGCGCGATCATTAAATAGCTCTGCTCGCCGAGGCCGCGCTGGGGGCCCGCCTGGTTGGAGAAAGACCCGGCGAGCACGGAGGCGAGGCCGTCAAGGCTTGGCGGAGCTTCCCTCCGCCAGGCCACGTTCGGGTTGCTGACGCCGCGCCAGAAGGCCTGAAAAGGGGCGCAAAGTATGGCGCCCGGAGGAACGGTCCTCTGTCCTTGAACCTCGCCGCTGACGCCTCCGCCCAGGTCGAGGACAAAGAAATTGACTGGAACCTCGGTCTCAAGCCTCTTCACTGCTTTGGGGCCGGCCCTCGCCACGAAGTCGTTGACTTCGAACATCGCCGAAATGGCCCGTTCGTGGCAGAATCGGAGAACGTCATGGACGGAGCGGCAGCCGCCCTGCCTGAAGTTCAGCGCGGCCGGGTTCAGGAGGTTCAGGGCAAGCACGCGGCGCCCTATCGGATCCCTCTTTTTTCGGGCATGGCCGCCGTGAAGCCCCTCCTCCGCGCTCCTTGGCGGCCAGAGTTCCCCTTCGTACAACGCTGGTTCGCCCGCGTCGAGGCTGACCGTCTTGCCCGACCACTCTTTTTGAAAGAGTCCCGGAGCCGCAAAAATGGAGGGGACGCGATACTCCCGCAGCAGCGTGGCCGCGTGGCCAGTGACGTTTCCGCCCTCCGCGACAAACCCCGCGATGCGCGGAAAAAGCGGGACCATGTCCGGTGAGGGGCGGCGCGCGATCAAGACCGCGCCTTTGGGCACCGGCGCGAAGCTGGCCCCCTCTTCCAGGACGAAGGCCGGCCCGGAAGTCCTGCCCGGGAAAACCGTCGTTCCTCCCTCAACAGCCGCCCGCCCGCGAGGCTTGAAGCGCTGCCTTGTCTGGCTTTCGCTCGCAACGGCGAGAGGGCGGGTTTGAACTATCCACAAGCTGCCATCGGCGTCCAAAACCCACTCGACGTCCTGGGGACAACCGAAATACTCTTCAAGCCTTACGCCCCAGTCGGCGAGAATTTGTATCTCCTCGGTGTGCAGCGAAGGGGCCTTTGCTTCCTTTTCATCCATCAGCGTGAGCATCAGGCCGCCGCGCTTGGCCGCGTCCACGCGCTTCTCCTTGGCCGCAACGCGCTGCTCCAGGACCGGGTGCGAGCGCCCCCTGGCCACGGCGAAGAGGTCGGCGGATGAGCGGCCGCTGGCGATATCCAGGCCGAGGCCCAGGGTGGAGGTGATCCAGAGGTTCGGTTCGTTGGGGTTGGCCGGGTTGCGGGTGTACATTATCCCGGCCGCCTTCGCCCTGATCAGCGGCAAAACTAGCACCGCCATGGGGCTTTCGACCTCTGGAAGCCCTCGCGAAAGGCGGTAGAAGAGCGCCCTCTCCGAAAAGCGGCTTGCCACCACTTCTTTGTACGCTTGTACGGCCTCGGAGGGCTCGACGTTCAGCAGGCTTGAGAACTGCCCGGCGAATGTCCGCTCCCCGCCCTCGCCCACGGCCGATGAGCGCACGGCGAGCCCCGTGGCCCTTTCCCCAAGGAGCTTGGCCCGTTCCTCGATGGCCACTTCGGCGGCGCGGGGGACGGGAGCTTCGCGCACCGACGCCATCAACATGTCGGAGGCGCGCTTCAAACCTTCCATGTCGTCTGGAGAGAGGCCACGAAGGGTGTCGCGCAGGGCGCGCCAGGATGGAAGGCCGAAGAAGCGCCAGTACGTTTCCGTTGTTATGACGTAGCCGTCCGGCACCGGCAGCCCGAGGCCGTTCTTTACTTCGCCCAAAGCGGCCGCCTTGTCTCCCGCTTCCTGGGAGTCTCGAAGCCCTATTTCACTCAAGGAGGCGGCAAGCCGCCTTTCGGCGCGCTCCTCCTCGAAAGCTAGGAAACTTTCCACTTCTGACCTGAAGAGAGAAAGCCTGCGCGTCAGTTTGGGCTGAGTTTTGTTAAGCACCCCTCCCAAAGTGGCGACGATCAGTTCCGTCGTTTCAAATATCTTTTTCAGCCTGTCGCCCAGGACGTCACGGCGCGGGGGAATGAAGCGCAAATCCTCCTGGAGGCTGGCGATCAGTTCCAGCGCTTCGTTGTTCAGCGCCAGCAACCGCTGAAAACGCTGGTATTGTTCCACCGTGCTTGCTTTATCCGTGCCGGGCGGCTTCAGCGGCCCCCTTCGCCAGAAGGCGCTCATGGCACCACTTTGCCACATTCTCTTAAAAAGCGCCAGACCCGGGCAGGCCGTGCCATTCTTGCTCGTTGACGCGGGGGGCGGTTCTATCTATAATTCTGAACTTGAAGGAGGTTCCATGAACCTAGCGCTGGCCACTACAAGCCTTGCCGAGCTGCTCGGCCATTCAGGCTGGATCGCCAAAGGCGTGCTCGTCATCCTGCTCTTCTTTTCTCTGATCTCCTGGAGCGTCATCATTGACAGGATCCTCAACTATTCCCGGTACATGAAGCGCTCGAAAGCTTTTTACGAGCACCTGAGAAACGCCAGCAAAGTAACCGACATCCTTCTGGTTGCGAAGGAGGCGAAGGACAACCCCCTCAAGGAAATGTTCCTCGAAACTTACAAAGAGCTGCACGACCAGGTGCGAGACCAGCAGCAGGTGACGCCAGGGGCGACGCTGATCAGCGGCACTGGCGAGGCGCGGCCCCAGGTACGACACACCGAAAACCTCGAGCGCACGCTTCAGCGCGTGATGCGCGACCAGACGACGCGCCTTGAATCGGGGCTTTCGTTCCTCGCCACCACCGCATCGGCCACGCCGTTCATCGGCCTCTTTGGCACCGTCTGGGGCATCATGGAGGCATTCAGGGCCATAGGCCTTTCTGGAAGCGCCACCCTTGCCTCCGTCGCGCCAGGCATCTCGGAAGCGCTCATCACGACGGCCGGGGGGCTTTTCGCGGCTATCCCCGCGCTCGTCGGCTACAACCTGCTTGGCCGCAAGATCAAGAGCTTCAACGCCTACATGGAACAGTTCGCCCTGGACCTCATCAATTTCCTCACCAACCGGTTCGCGTAAGGCGGGCGCGGAGATGAATGCGCGCGAAGCGGCGTCCTGAAAAAACAAGCGGCCTGGCTTCAACCCTCGAAGGCCTCGTCAGCCTTCGCGGCCCGGCATTTCTTCATTCGGACCCGCTTCGCTTCGCTCACCGGTACAAGAACGAATCAGACAGGGAGATTGCGGCTCTCATCGCGGCGCTTTTCGCCTACGGCAACGTCAAGGCCATGGGCGCTTTTCTTGAGGCGCTCTTCTCATCGCTCGGGCCGCATCCCGCCGCCTTCCTAAGAGGCGGAGGGAAGATCAAGAGCGCGCCAGGCTACCGGTTTCAAAAACCATCTGACGTAAGCGCCTTCTTGCGTGGCGCCGGCCTCACGCTCAAAGAGTACGGTTCATTGGAATCGGCCTTTTGTTCCGCCGAAGGCGGCCCCGAAGAAAAGCTGGAAGCCTTCGCGCGCCTCCTGCGCTCTAAGGCCGGGGCCATGACTCCTGGGCTTTCCCAGCTCATGCCCCTTCCTTCCACCGGATCCGCCAGCAAGCGGTGGCGCCTATTTTTGCGCTGGGTCGTGAGACCAAACGACGGGCTTGACCTCGGAATCTGGCGATGCCTTTCGCCAAGCCAGTTGATTATTCCGGTGGACGTTCACGTCGCCAGGCTTTCGCGCGCCCTCGGCCTGACAACAAGGGCCACTCCAGATGCCCGCTTCGCCATGGAAGCGACGGCAGCGCTGGCCAGGTTCTGTCCCGAGGACCCCACTCGTTACGACTTCGCCCTTGCCCGCCTTGGAATCCTCAAGGAGTGCAAGGGGCGCCACGTCGAGGAGCTTTGCTCCAAGTGCTCCCTCCGCCCGCACTGCGTGCTTGGCAACGCCGGCGCCGCCGGACTATCTCCCGCGCCGAAGGGATGGAGCGAAAATAAGTGAGAGAGTTAGAAAGT
>JAEMPZ010000188.1 GCA_022759065.1 Acidobacteriota bacterium
CCCAAGGCAAGCATTGCGATGAGCGGAATGAATGTAAGAAAGTTAGAGAGTGAGAAGGTAAGAAAGGCAAATTGGCATTTCCCTAATTTGCAATTCCAAATTGAACATTTAAAATTCCCTGCCTGGCCTGGGCTTGTCAAGGCCGGGAACAAGCGGTATCTTATGGAAGATGAAAGCGAGCCTCCTATATTTTCCCGGCGGGGCGGGCGGCGCAAGCGCCGATTTGGCCTTCGAGGAGGAACAACTCTCCTCGGCAGCCGATGGCAAGCCCATTCTCGTTTGCTCTTCGTGGCAAAGGCCGGTCCTTGTTCTCGGCTACGGCCAGGAAGCAGAGTCGGTTGACCTTGCCTCCTGCCGGCGCTTGGGCATTCCGGTGCTCAGGCGCATCACCGGAGGAACGGGCGTTCTTCACCATGAGGCGTTATCAATTTCACTGGCCCTGCCTTCAAGCCACGAGTGGGCCGGCTCAATCTCCTCACTCTACGACGGTTTTGTCGAATCGCTTCGTTTGGCATTGGCGCGAGATGGCCATAAGCTCGAACGCGGACGTGGCCACGGGGCCGGGACGGCAAGGAGATCTCCGATCTGCTTCGAGGACCAGCTGACCGAAAGCTTGCTGCTTGAAGGCAAAAAGGTGCTTGGCTGCGCCCAGGCGCGAAGAAAGAGAGCCGTGCTGGTTCACGGGACGCTCCTGCTCGGGTTGGACGCAGAGCTCCAGGCCGCCGTTTTCGGCGTTGAATCGGCGCGGGTTCACTCCGCCATGGCGGCTCTTCCACCTGGCGGCCGAGGTGCCCTTGAAGAGGGGATATCACGCGCCATCGCCGAAGGGGCCGGGCTGCGCCTCAATAGGTCCGATACGCCTCCGGCGGTTCCACCTCAATACCTTGCCAGGTACTCCACCGAGCGTTGGGCGCCGCTTTTGTCATCCTGACGGGAGGCTTTTCGGGAATCTTATTCAACCGTAGGCGGTTATAAAAGCGAGAGGGGACCTCAAGAGCACCCTCGCTGTCAAGAACAGGAGAACAAATGCCGGTCACCATAATTCACGAGGCGAAAACCGAGAGGCTTGAAATTCTCGATAGGAGCGGGAAAGCTGACGAAGCGCTCCTGCCTAAACTTTCAAGCGAAGAGATGGCCAACCTTTACAGGCTTATGGTAAGGATGCGCCGTTTCGACGAAAAGGCGCTTACTCTTCAGCGACAGGGGCGCATGGGAACCTGGGGCTCCATCCGTGGCCAGGAGGCTTGCCAGGCCGGGCTTGCCGTCAACCTCCTGAAAGAAGACTGGCTGGCGCCCTCTTTTCGAGAACACGGCGTAATGATTTCGCGCGGCATCCCAATGCGGCAGGTCTACGCAATATGGCGCGGAGACGAGAGGGGCCACCTTTTCCCCGAAGGGGTCAACTGCCTGCCAGTCTCCATCCCTGTCGCCAGCCAGCTTCTGCACGCCGCCGGGCTGGGGCTGGGGCTGAAGCTTCGCGGCGAGAAGAGCGCCGTGGCGGTCGGTTTCGCGGGAGACGGCGCTTCATCAGAGGGAGACTTTCACGAGGCGCTCAACTTCGCTGGCGTCTTCAAGTCGCGAACCCTCTTCTTCATTCAAAACAACCAGTGGGCGATTTCCCTCCCGTTCAAGAAACAGACCGCGGCAGAAAGTATCGCCCAGCGCGCCCATGGTTACGGCATGCCGGGGATGCAGGTTGATGGCAACGACGTGCTTGCGGTCTATGCAGCCACGAAGAAAGCGCTCGATCACGTCCGCGCCGGCAACGGCCCCTATCTTCTCGAATGCCTCACCTACAGGATGGAAAACCACACGACGGCCGACGATGCCACGCGCTACCGGCTCGCGGACGAGATAGCCTATTGGAAGGAGCGCGACCCGATTGACAGGATGCGCGCCTTCCTCGTTTCAAAAAAGCTCTGGAACGACCAGAAAGAGGCGGCCCTGTTTGAAGAGGTCTCCGCCGAGGTTGAGGCGGAAGTGAAGGCGCTGGAAGCCGAGCCTTCCGCGCCTGCCACCGACATTGTTGACTTCATGTACAAAGAGCGCCCGTGGTTTCTCGAAGAACAGCGCGCCTTGCTGGCGAAGGAGGCTCGTTGATGGCCGCCCAAAGAGATGGTCGCACGGACAAGAGCGAGAAGCTGACGCTAGCCCAGGCGGTGAACCACGGCCTTGCACAGGAAATGGAACGCGATCCAAACGTTCTTGTAATGGGCGAGGACGTCGGAGTGGACGGCGGCGTCTTTCGAGTCACCGAAGGGCTCATGGAGAAGTTCGGCCCCGATCGCGTAATGGACACGCCCCTGGCGGAAAGCGCCATCGTCGGCGCGGCCATCGGGCTTGCCGTGGCTGGGTTCAGGCCGGTCTGCGAAATCCAGTTTACGGGGTTCGTTTACCCGGCGCTCAACCAGCTTTTCGCCCACGTCGCCAGGTATCGCAACAGGAGCCGCGGGCGATACCCGCTGCCGATGGTCATTAGAATGCCTTACGGCGGCGGCATCCATCCGCCCGAGCACCACTCGGAAAGCTACGAAGCGCTCTTCGCTCACACTCCCGGCCTTAAGGTGGTCATTCCCTCCACGCCGAGCGACGCAAAGGGGCTGATAACCGCGGCCATCAGGGACGATGATCCGGTGATCTTCATGGAGCCCAAGCGCATCTACAGGGCGTTTCGCGAGGATGTATCTTCTTTAGAGTACACGGTTCCAATCGGAGAGGCCAAAATCGTTTCCGAGGGCAAGGACGTGACGATCATTGCATACGGCGCGATGGTGCGCGTCGCTCTTGAGGCACAAGAGGCGCTTTCGAGGCAAAACGTTTTGGCCGAAGTGATTGACCTTCGCACGATAAATCCGATGGACATTAAAACTGTTCTGGGGTCCGCCGAAAAAACCGGCCGCGTCGTCGTGGTTCACGAGGCGCCGCGAAACGCTGGGCTAGGCGCCGAAATCGCCGCGCTTATTCAGGAGAGAGCGATGCTTTCGCTTCTTGCCCCTATTCAGAGGGTCTGCGGTTTTGACTCCGTTTTTCCATTCCCGCGCCTTGAAGAGCATTACCTGCCCACAAAGGAGCGGGTAATGGAAGCGGTCCAGAAGACGCTGGATTTCTAGCGCCCCATTCCTGCGATGGAGGGAGAATTCATGGCTTTAGATTTCAAGTTTCCTGACGTAGGAGAGGGCATCCACGAAGGGCGCATCGTCGAGTGGTTGGTCAAAGAGGGTGACGCGGTTGCGATTGACCAGCCCTTCGTGAAGGTGGAAACGGACAAGGCGGTGGTTGACCTGCCGGCGCCTATCGCGGGAACGGTCCTCAAGCTGCTTTTCAAGGCGGGGGACACTATCCACGTTGGGGACGTGATCGCCACCTTTGGCGAGAAGGGCGAAAAGGCCGCCGCTCCCAAAGCCGTGGCCGCCGTTGCCGTGTCACCAAAGACAGCGGCGCCAACATCCGCCGTTCCTGCCAAACCCGCCGCCGCGTCACAGGCCTCCCCCAACGCGCGGCCTCTTGCAACGCCCCACACGCGGGCGCTTGCAAGAAAGCTTGGCGTGGACCTGGCATCAATAACGCCCAGCGGCAACCATGGAAGAATCACCGACGAGGACGTTGAGCGCGCCGCTTCCGGCCCCGCCCCAGCCGCGCCCCGGCAACCTCAGGCGCCGCCGCTTTCAACGGCGGCCCTCCCGCCCATCATCACCGGCGACGGCGAGATTGAACGGGTCAGCGTGAGCCACCTAAGAAAGGTCATCGCAGAGGCGATGGCGCTATCAAAGCGCACGGCCGCGCACGTAACGCACGTGGACGAAGCCGACGTCACGGAGCTTA
Source organism: Acidobacteriota bacterium (assembly GCA_022759065.1). GTDB lineage: Bacteria > Acidobacteriota > UBA4820 > UBA4820 > DSQY01 > JAEMPZ01. Next base: position 3,823 of record JAEMPZ010000188.1, read on the forward strand.
TGGAGCTTTACTCCAAGGCCAAGCCCGCCCTTGAGGCTCAAGGCGTGAAGTTCTCGATTCTTCCCTACTTCATCAAGGCCGCCATCGCCGCGCTCAAGTCCCATCCGCTTTTGAACTCAAGCTATGACGAGAAGAACGAGCAGCTCATCATAAAGAAGTTCTACAACATCGGCCTTGCGGTGGACACGCAGGAAGGGCTAGTGGTCCCGGTCCTGAAGAACGCCGACAAGAAGGAGATGACGCAGATCGCCCGCGAGGTTTCTGACCTTGCCCAGCGAGCCAGAGAGAGGAAGCTGGGGCTTGACGAGATCAGGGGCGCCTCCTTCACCATCACGAACATAGGCCCGATAGGAGGAGTTTTCGCCACGCCGATAATCCACCAGCCGGAGATGGCGATCCTCGGCCTTCACACGATCAAGGAGCGCCCGGCGGTCGTGAACGGCCAGATAGTGGCGCGCAAGATGATGTACCTTTCGGTCTCTTTCGACCACAGGTTCGTTGACGGCGCCGAGGCCGCGCGCTTCATGGCCGATCTGGTCCGCCTTGTAGAAAATCCGCTGCT
>JAEMPZ010000206.1 GCA_022759065.1 Acidobacteriota bacterium
GAATTGGCTGAGCGCTGCTCCACGTCCATGGATTAATAGCTTATCATGCGAGTTAACTGCCGCCAACGGGTATCCCGCCCTTCTCGTCCCTCCGGGTTTACAAATGCAGTCTTTGCAACTGTTGGTGCGCCCGGAGGGACTCGAACCCCCAACCTGCGGCTCCGAAGGCCGACGCTCTATCCAGTTGAGCTACGGGCGCCAATGCACCAAAGATTGGTATTTTGCCACAAGTAGGGAATTAGCGCCAGTAAAGAAATTGGCGCCGCTTGCGTTTCTTTATAGCGGCTTGGGGTTACGGTTCCGCCCAATGGTTGACGGGGCCGTGGCCGTGGCCGAGGCCCGGCGCGGTGGCTATGGCCTTCGTGATGTAGCGCTTGGCCGCCATCACGGCTTCGGGCAGCTCGTGGCCTTTCGCGAGCATGGCGGCGATGGCCGCGGAGAACGTGCAGCCGGTCCCATGGGTGTTGCGGTTTGAAGAGCGCTCCCCCTCCAGCCGGAGCCAAACCTTCCCGTCCCAGAAGAAGTCCACGGACAAGCCTTCGGGATTGATCGTGCTGTGCCCCCCTTTCATCACCACGGATCTCGGCCCCATTGAGCGAATCGCTTCCGCCGCGGCGCGAAAGTCTCCTTCCGTGGCGAGCGGCCCGCCCCAGAGGGCTTCCGCCTCCTCGGCGTTCGGGGTGACCACGAGAGCCAGCGGAAAAATCTCCTCCACGAGAACCTTTACCGCCTCCGGCGCGATCAATGGATCGCCGCCCTTGGCCCTCATTACAGGATCAACAACGAGCCGGTTCGCGCTGTAATGGCGCAGCCTACCAGCCACGGCAACTATGACTTCAGCGTCCACCAGCATCCCCGTCTTTACAGCATCAGCGCCGATGTCCGAGAGGCAAGAGTCAATCTGCATGGCCACGAATTCAGGCGCCATGGGCGTGACGCCTTGGACCCCCAACGTGTTTTCGGCGACCACCGCGGTTACGGCGCTCATGCCAAAAACGCCGAATGAGTGGAAGGTTTTCAAGTCAGCCTGAATCCCGGCTCCGCCGCTGCAATCAGAGCCGGCGATCGTCAGCGCCCGCGGCAACTCCATCAGATCCCCCTTTGTGCCCTTTGTGCCTTAGTGGTGAGTTGTTTTTTTTCTATGCTCCGGGAACGATGAACCGCTCCGAAGCAAAGATGGTTTTCACCTCTCCCAGAAACAGCCGGTGGTAATCCTTTTCCGGGTACATCGCCTCCAGAGACGGGTCCAAAAAACGTGTCGGCGTGATGTTCAGCGAACTGACCACGCGGCACTCGAACGCCAGCTCGGCCCCGGCGACCCTTGGAACTCCTATCGTTTTGGACGGAACCGGCTTCATGCCGGAAGCCTCCCACTTGTCGAGGTCGCGCCCCGAGCGCGAGCCGCAAAGCTCCAGAACGCCTCGCATCGCTGGTGGCAGGAAGTTGAGCGTGAACTCCGGCTCGGTCTCCAACAAGCAGAAGGTGAACCGCGTCGGCCTCACGTAAACCGTGACGACGGGCTTGTTCCATAGCGTGCCGAAGCCCCCCCACGAAACGGTCATGGGGTTCGGCCTGGCCTTGCCGGCCACCAGCAACGCCCACTCCTTGTCCAAAAGGTGAAAGGGCCTCGCAAGAAAATCCTCGGGCTCTATCTCGCGCATCGTCTCCTTCATGCATGTCTCCAAATAATGGGCGCGATTAGCGCCCTCCATGATGCTTAACGCGCGGCGGAGCCATTTGCTTCCTTGGGACAGAGAAAATATAAGCGCCCCGCCTGCTGCATCTGGCCGGCGTAGAGGCCGGCCTCGGCACCGGGGCCGAAGAAGATATCCACTCTTCCGGCGCCGGTTATGGCGCCACCGGTATCCTGGTTCAGGACAAAGCGGGCGAAGGGATCATAACCCTCCACGTTGCCCTTGGCGTCAAACCTCGGCTTTTCGGTCACTATTAGCGCCGGGGCGCCTTTCGGGAATATCGCGGCATCGGTCGCTATGGAGCGGTTGGGAGTGAGCGCCACCTGGATGTTTCCGTATGGGCCACCGTCCCCGAACCTGAAAAAAGTATAGCTCGGGTTGATGTTAAGGTCGGCGTCAAGCTCCGACGGATGCTCCGAGAGAAAGCGCCTTATCGCATCCAGGGATACGCCGTCCTTGGGGAGCTTTCCAGAGGCTACGAGGAATTTGCCAAGGCTCTTGTATGGATGGCCGTTCTTTCCGTCGTAGAGTATGCGAACCGTGCTGTTGTCTTCGAGAACCAGCCGCCCCGACCCCTGCACCTGCAAGAAGAAGCGGTCAACGGGGTCGTCAAGGAAGCAAAGTTCCAACCCCTTGCCATTAAGAACGCCCTTGGAATCAATATCCTCTCGGGTGTAGTAGGGGAGGACCCTGCCCTGCTCTATGCGGCCGTACAGTTTTTGCCTGTCAGCCTTTACCGGGAAAGAGGAGAGGTCTATTTCAAGAAGGTCCGGCGGCCGCTTGTAGAGCGGATAGCGAAACCGCTCGTCAGGCTTTCGGCTCGCCCTCAGAACCGGCTCGAAATAACCGGTAAAAATGACGTGGCCGGCGCCGTCGTCGCCAGGGCTCTGGTAGAGCAGAAAATGCTCCTTAATCCAAGCCGCCTTTTCGTCGTCCGTTTTTGACTTGTCCTCGGCGGCCGAGGCAAGCTCGGCCAGGGCTTGAGCCATTTGGGACGCCGTTACAGCTTGGTTGCCAAAGAAGAAGATCGTTGCCGGGGGAATCTTCTGGTAGTATCCGGCGCTTGCGCGGCAGGCGAGGGCAAACCCCTGGAAATCGAGGTCGTCTTTGATATTGCCGGCAGACTCCCATGAAACGGGCGTCAGTGGCGAAGTGGCCTGCCCGAGGGTTGGTTGTGGCGTGGGTTGCGGCGCCTGTTGCGATGCCGGCAGTTGCGCTGGCGGCTGAGGAGCGGCTTGCTCCGGCGCGGCCTGCCTTGGCGCCACGGTTGCAGGTGGAGGGGCCGGGCCTCGATGAGCCGCGCAGCCCGCCAAAACAACCGCCATTCCTAGCGTCGCGAACAACATTGGGGCTTTTCGCATCGCTCTCCATCCCAAGAATTGAGTTTAGCAGCTTTTCCCCCCCCTTGCATCATCATCGAACCATTGATACTCTATCCATTGTCCGGCTGGCCGCTTTTTCGGATACCTTGGCCGGTCTTCCTTTCAAGCGGCCAACCGGGCATGACACTGGGGAGTCGCCAAGCGGTAAGGCAGCGGCCTTTGGAGCCGCCATCCGGAGGTTCGAATCCTCCCTCCCCAGCCAACTCTCACGGTGGAGGATCTTCCCATGCAGAACACGGTGTTGCTTTCGGGGCGGGGTAACCACGCGCTGGCCCACGACGTCGCCACTTACCTGGAAATGGAGCTCGCGGAGATCAAGCTGACCAGCTTCTCCGACGGCGAAAACTACTGCCAGGTGCTGGAAAACGTCAGGGGACGCGACGTTTACGTCATACAGCCCACTTGCACGCCGGTCAACGACAACCTGATGGAACTTTTGTTGATAATTGACGCCCTGAAGCGAGCGTCGTCACAGCGCATTTGCGCGGTGATGCCTTACTACGGCTACGCGCGCCAGGACCGAAAGGACAAGCCGCGCGTGCCGATCAGCGCCCGCCTGGTGGCCGACATGATAGAGAGCGCCGGGGCGAGCAGGATCCTCTGCATTGACGTTCATGCCCCGCAGATACAGGGTTTTTTCACGGTTCCGGTTGACCACCTGTTCGCCGCGCCTGTTTTCGTCTCGCACATAGCCTCGCAGAAATTTGCCAACCTCACGATCGTTTCCCCCGACGCCGGGGGCGTTGAGCGCGCCCGGGCATACGCCAAGAGGCTGGGCGCCAGCCTCGCCATAGTGGACAAGCGGCGGGAAATGGCGAATGTCGCGGAGGTGATGAACATCATCGGCGACGTGCGCGGGCGAACTTGCTGCATCGTTGACGACATCATTGACACGGCGGGCACCCTGACCGAGAGCGTCAAGGCGCTCATGGACAAAGGCGCGAGCGCGGTTTGGGCGGCTGCCACCCACGCGGTTCTCTCTGGGCCGGCCATTGACCGCCTCATCGCTTCCCCGATCGAGAAGATATTTGTCACCGACACCATTCCGATAGGAGACAAGTCAACCCGCTGCCCGAAGATCGAGGTGCTCTCGGTGGCCAGCCTTTTGGGCGAAGCAATAAAGCGCATCCACGAGGAGACGTCCGTAAGCTCGCTGTTCGTGTGAAGGCAGGCCGTTTGCGGGAAAAGCGTGAAGAGTGAAAGGTCAGACATTAGAAGTTAGACGTGAAGAGTTATGAGTTAGGGGTTAGGAGTT
>JAEMPZ010000011.1 GCA_022759065.1 Acidobacteriota bacterium
CGTCGTCTTTGCTCTTTCATCTATCATCCTTCATCTCTCATCTGTCCTTTGTGCCCTTTGTGCCTTTTGTGGTGAGAATCTTTCCTCCCTGACCTCCCCGTCCTCCCTGTGAATCTTGCTTTTTTCCCCCGTGGCGGCGCGCCTTCGTCATGGTTTCTGGAGACTTTATTTCTAAACCGAGCAACTCATGCCCTCAAAGTCCCGTCGTTGCTACATTAGGAATTGCCGGAAAAATTATTTTGGACAGCAGTGGCCCCCCCTTGCCCTCAAGCCCGCCACACGCTATGATTATGGAGGACGGGGCGTGGCGCAGCCTGGTAGCGCACCTGCTTTGGGAGCAGGGAGTCGTAGGTTCAAATCCTATCGCCCCGACCAAAATCAATCAAATGGTATAATGTGGTTATAAGGGGGCCTCGGTGGGTGGCATGCTCTCTTTCGCGTTGGCGCCTTTCATTTCCGGCAAGTGGCTCTGTCTGGCGGCTCTTTTTTCGCTGGCTGTCGCAGCGGCGATTCTTCTGGCGGCCTACCTGCGGCGCAATGCAGGGTTAAAGGCTCTCGCCGAAAGCGAATCGCGATTTCGCACGCTTTCGGAATTCACGACCGCCGGAATCCTCCTTTATCAGGGAGGCGCGATCGTCTTTACCAACCAGGCCGCGCAGGAAATCACCGGGTACTCCGAAGAGGAGATGCGCGCAAAACATTTCTGGGAACTTGTCCACCCGGATCACCGCGAGATGGTGAAACAGCGCGGGATGGCGCGGCAGCGCGGGGAAGCGGTCCCGTCTCGTTACGAGTTCAAGCTCCTTAGAAAGGACGGAACGGTCAGGTGGGTTGACTTCAGCGCCGGGATGGTCACTTACAAAGGGCGCCCCGCCGGCTTGATAACGGCCTACGATATTACTAACCGGAAGGAAACGGAGGAAGCGCTCAAGCAAAGCGAGGAGCGGGTGCGGATGATCCTTGATCACGTCCACGAGGTCATTTACTACAACGCGCTTGAAGGAGACCCTCCAAAGCTCGTCCCCAAGTTCGTGAATTCTCAGGTGGAAGAAATATTCGGGTATCCTCCGGGGCATTTCCTTGACGGCGGGTTTCAAACTTGGATGAACAGCCTTCACCCAGACGACAGGCAACGCCTCGGCAACCTTCCTCCCATAGTCGGCTCCAGCCCTGAACCCAGAACGATCGTGTACCGGTTCCGCAACGGCCTTACTGGAGATTATCACTGGATAGAAGACACCGCCGTGCCGCGCGTGGACAAAGACGGGCGCGTGGTCGGCTTCTTCGGCGTGGCGCGTGACATTAGCAAGCGCAAGGAGTCGGAGGAGGCGCTGAGAAAGTCCGAGCGCGACTACCGCGGACTTTTTGAAGGCGCGCACGACGCGATTCTCGTTATTTCCGGGGATATTGAGTGCGTGTTGGACGCCAACGCGCAAGCCTGCGCCCTTTACGGCTACCCTCACGAGGAGCTTGTGGGCGCGCCTCTCGGCTTACTTGGCATGGATCCGGACGAATGCCACAAGCATCTTGAACCGGTGCGGCAAAATGGCTTCGCCCGCGACTGCCAAATGAAGCACCGGCGGCGCGACGGCAGCGCGCTTCTCGTTGAGATCAACGCCGCCGCGGTTGAATACCAGGGCAAGCCGGCCATTCTCGGCATTATCCGGGACGTCACGGATAAGAAGCGGACGGAGGAACAGATCATCCGCCGCAACCGGCAGCTCCAGGCGCTTCTCTCCTCCTCGCAAGCCATGGCTGGATTCATGGACCTTCCCGGCGCGTTGAGGGCCATTTGCCAAGCGGCGGTGGAGGCCTTTGACTTGCGCATGGCCTGGGTGGGGCAAGTGGTTCCTGAAAGCACCCAACTCCATTTCGTGGCCAGCGCCGGATTTGACGAAGGCTACGCTGCGCAGATACGGGTTCGTTGGGATGAGTCTCCAGAGGGGCAAGGCCCGACGGGACGGTGCATAAGGACGCGCAGGCCCGTGGTGGCCCATACCAGCGATGCGTCTTTCTCCCCTTGGCGAGAATGGGCTGAGGCAAGGGGGTACGACGCCGTTTGCGCGCTGCCTCTTTTGCACGAGGACACCGTGCGAGGAGCATTGACCGTTTATAGCTCGAAGCCCAACGCCTTCGATCCGGAAACGGTAGAGGTGCTGGTCATCTTCGCCAGGCAATGCGCCATGGCCCTCGTGAACGCCGGCCTCTACGACGAAGCCAGGCGGTACATCGAGGAGCTTCTGCGCGCAAGCCAGCACGCCCCCGCGCCGCCCGGCGGCGCGGGGGAAAAGGGCTGAACTTTCTTAGTTCAACTACGTATTAATTGGCCGGGAGGTGAACCATGCGCCGCGCCTTTGTTCTTTTGGGATTGGTCGCAGCCGCCGCCGTCGCGGCCGTTCTCTATTTTGCTTTAAGGGAACAACGTTCCCACTACGAGGGGCTCGCCTCCAGATTCCCCGCCTCGACGGAGCTTTTCGCCGAAACCACCCGCCTCGGACAGTGGCTGGACGTGGCCGAAGAACCCGGCGGCCAAGCGGCTCAAGGCCCATTGAGAAGCGACCCGATTCTTGAAGTGCTGGGCCAGGTGTGGGCCGCCGAACCACTGCGCCCGCAGGACCTTCCGTCCCTCCTGCAAAATCAACCTCTGGCCGTCGGCCTCTGGCGCGTTGAAGCCGCGGCTCAAAATGGGGCTAACGGCGGGAAATGGGGTGGCGGCGCGCTCATGCTGCTGGCGCCGGGCCAACGGGCTCCTTTGGAAAAATTCCTGGGGGAAAAGCTCCTCAATTCATCCCCTGCTGGAACAGTTGGAGAAATGGCGCTGAAACGCTTCGCCGTTCCGGAAGGCGCGGAAGCCTACCTCTACTGGGGAGTGGACGACAAAGAGGCTGTAGCCGCGACTTCCGAAGAAGCCGTCAAGGCTCTTCTGGAACCTTCCCCCGACAACGGTTTGGCGGCGGACCGCTCTTTCAAGATGGCCGTTCGCCCGCTCAAAGCGAAAGATGGGGCGCTTTTGTACGTTTCAGGCGAACTTTTCAGCGATCAGAACATCGCCTCGCTGAAGAAGGCCATCGGCCATTTTCTTCCAGCGCACGGCGGATTGTGGTGTTCGAAAGAGCCTGAAAAGCCTGAGGCCGCGCCCGAAAAGCCGGGTGCTCAAGACGACAAGGAAAACTCCGAAAAACTGGCAATAGGAGAGATCGTAAAGCCGTTGAAGGAGATGGCCTCGTTGAAAAGCATTTCCGGGATGGCTTTTTGGACCGCGCCACCTTCCGGTGAACACGCCCTGTGGAACGCTGCCGTGAACATCAGCTATAAAGACAAGGTCACCGGGATTTGGCGCCTGCTCGCCGGGGCTGGCAACCAGAGGCCCCTGCTTCAAGAGCGCCTGCCTCGCGACGGCAACGCCTACTTCTGGGAGGGCGGCGTTGATCTTCCGAGCTTCTACAGGATGGCCCTTGAAGAGGCTGGGCGGACCCTGCCTCCGAGCCAGATGGGCAATATTCGCGGCGCCATCGGGTTGCTTGAAGGAAAACTTGACCTTTCGCTTGCCAATGACCTTTTGCCCACGATTGGCAGCGAGTGCGCCGCCGCCTTCGGCAAGGATGGGGAAAAGTCCCGCTGGGCCATAGTATTCTCCCTGCAAGACCCAAGGCGGTTTGAGAGCCTTGTCAACGAGAAGGTTGCCAAATCTTTTTCCCTTAAAGCCGCGACCTACCCAGGAGCCAGGGGCTGGGCGTTCGGCGGGGACGAAAAACAGGCTGGCATCACTCTTCTTGTCTCTGGCGGCGCGGCCATCGTGACCGAAGATCCCGCCTGGGCGCTTTCCACCGGAGGCGACGCGGGACGGGCGTGGAAGAAGCTCTCATCCATCTCGGAGCCCGTATCCGGAGCGATGATAATCACTCCTCAATCAAAAGAGAAGAGCGCAGGGCCGGCGGTTACGTCCTGGACTTTCTCCAACCAGGGCATTCTCATTCGCGCGGAAGTGGCCGGGGCGCCGCCGCGGTGAAAAATGTGACGGGGTGACGGAGTGACGAGGAAAGATTTCACCACGAAGGCACAAAGGACAGATGAGAGATGACTGATGATAGATGAAAGAGCAAAGACGACGAACGACGGCAGACGGTAGCGCGAATTCATGCGCGGTCGTCGGTTGTCGGTGGGCGGCTGCCTTTGCGTGCACCAGCGGACTGTAAGTTAGAGGGTAAGAAAGTTAGAAGGTCAACTAATGCAATTACCGCGCATTGATGCGCATCTTTCACCCTCTCACTTTCTAACTTTCTAACTCTCTCACCTATT
>JAEMPZ010000084.1 GCA_022759065.1 Acidobacteriota bacterium
GTTCTTGATGAACTTCTCGTGGCCGGGGAGGTCCACGAAGTGAAGGACGCGGCCTTTCTCAATGAGCGACACGAATCCGATGTCTATGGTGATTCCGCGGCGTTTTTCCTCCTCCCAGCGGTCGGCGTCAACTCCCGTCAACGCTTTCACCAGGAGCGTCTTGCCGTGGTCAATGTGGCCGGCCGTTCCTATCACGACGTGCTTCAACGGTTTTCCTCCGAAGTTCGGTGACGGAATGTAGTTCCTGGGGCTGCCGTTGCACTTCCATCACGGGGTTGCGGTGGATTGCTGTTTTCCTCCCGCTCCGTTCGGCCAAACAGGCTCAGGCCGGTGTCGCCGTAACGATAAGCTTTCAAAAGGACGAAGCCCTCAGGCGCCTCCGCCGTTTCCTTCGACCGGTGCTCGACCGCGAGGACGGCCCCAGGTTGCCAAACGTCGGAATCACCGAGGGACTGAAGGATGGCGAGGCGATCCTCGGACGAGTAGGGGGGGTCTAGGTAGGCTAGAGAGAATTTCTCCGGCGAAGAGGAAAGGAGGGCGAGCGCCCGCGACGCCGAGAGCGCAAGTATGCGGGAGCGCTCCGCCAGGCCCAGCGCCTCCAGGTTGCGGCGCAGCGCTGCAAGCGCGCGCCCAGAGCGCTCCACGAAGACGGCGCGGGAAGCGCCGCGGCTCAAGGCTTCGATCCCGACCGCTCCCGTGCCGGAGCAGAGATCCAAAAAGGCCGAGCCGCGCACGCGAGGGCCGAGGATGTCGAAGAGCGCCTCGCGAACCTTGGCGGCGGTGGGGCGGGTCTTGGCGCCCTCCGGGGCCACGAGCTTGCGGCCTTTGAACGCGCCTCCGGTAACTCGCACGTTGACACCTCCACCCAATAACTTTATCATAACGGGGGCGGGGCGCCAGCTTCAGGAAAATGGTTTAAGGAAGGAGAATTATATGGCGAGCGTGAATAAGGTCATTCTGGTTGGCAATCTGGGACGCGATCCCGAACTGAAATACACGCCTAACGGCACCGCCATGGCGAACTTTACCGTGGCCACCAACGAGAAGTGGAAAGACAAAGAGGGGAAAGAGCAGGAGGCCACCGAGTGGCACCGCGTCGTGGCCTTTGGAAAGCTCGCCGAGATTTGCGGCGAGTACCTCCACAAAGGCCGCCAGGTCTACATTGAGGGGAAAATCCGCAGCAGGACCTACAAGGACCGCGAGGGCAACGAGAAAACCCTTTTCGAGATCCGCGCGGACCAGATGGTGATGCTTGGAAAGGGCGATGGGCCCGCAAGAGAAGGGCAGGGCCGGCCCGATAGCGGCGCCAAGCCGGGGGCCGCGGGCGCCGCCGAGCCCAGTTTCAGTGACGAGGATATTCCATTCTAGCCTTGGCCCAAATAGCGCAGGGGCAGCCGGCAAGCGAGGGGCTAATGTGGGCTTACCTCGTCATGTCATTTGCCGCCTGCGTCAAGTATTTGGTTCCCCTGGTGCCGGGTGACGCGGCGCTCCTGGGCAGCGTGTTTTTTGTGGGCGTGCACCATGGCTCGTGGCTTCTCGCGATCACCTTGATAACCGCCGGCGGCACGGTTGGGGCGCTGTGCGCCTACCTTTGGGGGCGCCGCTTTGGCGGCTTGTTGCTGAAGAATAAAAAAATGGCGGGCGTGGCGGAGAAGGTCCAGGCTTTGTTGGGCAGGTGGGGAGTCTGGCCCCTCGTGCTGAACCGCTTCGTGCCCTACGCGAGAACCCTTTTTTTCCCAGTGGCCGGCCTCCTGCGCCTGCCCTCCTGGCCCGTGAGCCTAGCGGCCGTTGCCGGCAATTTTCTTTTCGCCGCGTTTCTCGCGGCTCTGGGATATTCGGCCGGGCGGGGCTACGGCGAAATCGCTACGCTTTACCACTTTTACCAGGTGTGGCTTGGCGCGGCGGCCGTGGTGATGCTGCTCGGCTTATTCGCTTACGCGCTTTGGTTCCGCTCTCTTTTGTCAAAGAAGACGAGCGGTGGCGCGGGCTAGGAGCTGATCGTGCGCAAGAATTGCAAGGAGTGCGGAGGGACGGGCTACGTCGTTGAAGAGAGGCAGGGCAAGCTATACGCGCGCCCGTGCGGATGCCGGAAGCCCGAGCGCGCGACGGCACTGATCGGCCAGGCGGCGATACCGCAACGCTACAGGGAGCGTTACGTTTTCGAGACCTATCAACCGGCGAAGGAGAGCAACCAGGAAGAGGCGCTGCTCATAGCGCGCCGTTACGCCGAGGAGTACCCCGCCTTTGGGGAAGGCCCGAACGGCATTCTTTTCATGGGACCGTGCGGCTGCGGGAAGACCCACCTCGCCGTCGCGGTCCTTCAGGACGTCCTTTTAAGAAAGGGAATGCCGGCCCTTTTCGTGGACCTCAACGACCTCTACCGCGAAATCAGGTCAACCTATGGCAGGCCCAACGCCGAAGAGACCGAGTACGACATATTGACTCCGCTGGTCGAGTCGCCGCTTTTGCTCATTGATGAGCTGGGGTGCGTCTCGACCCCGTGGGCGCAGGATACCCTGCACTATCTTGTCAGCCAGCGCTACAACGAGCAGCGGCCGACTCTGTTGACGAGCAACTACCTGGACCAGCCGGAGAGGTCCAGCGAAGTCTCCTTGGAGGACCGCATAGGCACCAGGACCCGTTCCAGGCTCCACGAGATGTGCAAGACGGTCCTGATCAACGGCCCGGATCATAGGAGAGCCAAGAGTTGAAGCAGGAGATTCTTGTCACAAGGGACCGGTGGCAAATCAGCGTCGCCGTGCTCGAAGATGGCCACCTGGTTGAATATTTCCAGGAACCAAGCCACCTTCAGGGCCTCGTCGGCAACATCTACGTCGGAAAGGTGAGCCGCGTCCTTCCGGGAATGGCGAGCGCTTTCGTGGACGTCGGCCTTGACCGCGACGGCTTTCTCTTTGAAGGCGACATGGGGCCTTTGAACGACCTCGACGAAGAGGAGCTTGGCGTCACCAACGAAAAGGCCGCGAGCGTCAAGGACCTGCATCAGGGGCAGCCGCTTCTTGTACAGGTGAGCAAAGAGCCGTTGGGTTCAAAGGGCGCCCGCCTTACCACGCAGATTTCGATACCGGGCCATTACCTCATCTTCATGCCCAACACCGACCACGTCGGCGTCTCCAGAAAGATCGGCGGGGCGGAAAGGTCCAGGCTTAAGAGCGGCGTCAAGAAAATCAAGGGCGACGGCCCCGGCGGCTTCATAGTCAGGACCGCCGCGGAGAACGTCGCCGAAGAAGACCTGGCCGCTGAAATGCAGGGCCTCGCCGAACTCTGGGCCCTCGTCAAGCTGAGAAGCGCGAAGGCCGACCCGCCCGCTCTGGTCCACCAGGAAGCGGACCTCATAAGCCGGGCCGTCAGGGAAATCCTCCTGAAAGGCTCTGGCGTGGTCGTGAGCGAAGACCCGGAGATAGCCGGGCGATGCAGGGCGCTGCTGGAAAGCCTTGGACAGGACTCACAGAGGGTAAGCGTCTGGAATGACCGGGACGTCTCCTTGTTTGAGAGGTACAGGGTCGAACAGGAGCTCGAACGCGCGCTTCAGCCGAGGGTGTGGCTTCCCTCGGGAGGCTGCATCGTCCTCCAGTCAACCGAAGCGCTTGTTGCCATAGACGTCAACTCGGGGCGCTTTTTGGGGAAGAAATCCCTCGAAGACACCGCCTTTTTAACCAACATGGAGGCCGTGGACGAGATCGTCCGCCAGATACGCCTGCGCGGCCTCGGCGGCATCATCGTCATTGATTTCATTGACATGACCAAGCGGGCCCACCGCGACGCGCTCGTGGCGAAGCTCCAGGAGGCGCTGAAGGCCGACCGCTCCAGGAGCAGGATATTGAACATCTCCGAGTTCGGCCTCGTCGAAATGACCCGCAAGAGGACGCACAAAAACCTCGAACGCGTGATGACCTCCACCTGCCCGTGCTGCGAAGGCCGCGGGCGCGTGGCCGCGCCCTGGCGCGTCGCGCAGAACATCCTCGCCGCCGCGGCCAACCTTCCCCAGCCGCTCAAGGCCATCGTCAAAGCCGCCCCTGATGTCGTCAGGTACGTAGAGGAAAACCGCGAGACCCTCGCGGTTCCCGCCGGCCTGACCATGGAACCCTCCGAAATCTTCAAGCCCGGCAAGTTTGAAATCAGAAAAATCTGAAACGAGAGGCGTCAGGAGTAGGGAGTCAGGCGTGCCGCGGCGATCTTGCCCTCATCCCTCATCTATCATCCATCATCCGCAATTCTAACAGGGAGGACGGGGAGGAAAGGGAGGAAAGTTAGACGTAAGACGTTAGACGTAAGACG
>JAEMPZ010000181.1 GCA_022759065.1 Acidobacteriota bacterium
AAGCCACGCCGCCGGCCTGTCAAGCCAATCCGCGCATGCCGCAAGATTAAGCGGGGAACTCACTGCCGCGACGCCTTTCACGCGAGAGCCGGGATGCAGGCACGCGTACCTTATAGCCAGGTGGCCCCCCATCGAAAAGCCGAGGACGAAAATGTCGCGGTGAGCGAGCGCTTCGGGCGACTCGAGCGCGGCCTCCAAGTCTTCCGTCAGGCCGGCGTGGTAAAAGTCCTCGCCGCTGCCGTCCGCCCCGCGGAGATTCAGGCGAAGGCAGGAAAGGGAAGCCTTTTCCGCTGCGCTCGCCGCCCTGATGGCGTAATAGCTCATCGCCGAGCCACCCAGCCCATGCAGCACTATGAGGAGCCCCTTTCCGCCCTGCTTCTCGCGATAGAATCCCGTCAGCGGAACCGTTCCGACGCGCGGGTCTTTGACGACGCCTTTCCACGGCCTTGCCGCGGGAGCGGTTTCCGCGCGCAGGGCGTGATGCAGGCGAGGGCCAATAGTCCAAAGGTGGCCGCTTAAAGCCATAGCGCCTCCAGAAGGCGATTATACTCCGCGCGTCACAACGCGCCCATGGCCCGCTTGAGCGCCGCGCCGGCCACGTAGTACTGAAAAAGGGCCTGCACTTCCTGTGACTGCGCGCTGGAAAGATTTGTCTCGGCGTCCAGAAAGTCGGTTATTGTCCCTGCCCCCGCCTTGTAACGCTCCTGGGCCATCCGCAAGCTTTCTTTCGCATCGGCGACCAGCGCTTTTACGGCCTGCACCGCGTTCGCGGCCTCTTGAAGGCTGGCGTACGCGTCCCACACCTCCTGCCTGACATAGAGGGCCTGCTGGCCGTGAAGCTCTTCGGCCTTGGAAAGCTCGGCTTTGGCGCGCTCAAGCTGATGGCCTCTCTCGAAGCCTGTAAAAAGAGGCAGGCGGACCATGACGCCAACGGACCAGTCCTTGTCGTACGGAAAAAAGCCGCTGTCCATGCGGCCGTAAGCTCCATCCAATTCGACCTTTGGGCTGTAGGCGCTTTTGGCGGCGCGCACGGCGGCCTTTGCCGCCTCAACCTGTTCAAGCGCGGCTTTCATTTCAGGACGCCGCGCTTCGGCCTCTGAAAAGGCCAGCGGCGCGTTCAAGTCCGGCGGCGAAGCGGCCTCCGCCGTAACCGGTTCAATGTCCAACTGCGCGTCGGGAGAAAGCCCCATGGCCACGGCCAAAGCGCCCCGCGCGATGTCCACCTGGCTCGTGTTGTGAACAACGGCCAGCCTCGCGTCCGCCACTTTCACTCGGGCGCGAAGGACGTCAGCGAGAGGCACTGCGCCGACCGCTTTCCTCTCCTCGGCCAGCTTGAGATGATCTTCGCTTCGTTTCAGGCTCTCTTGCGCCACCGCCAGGCCGGCCCGCGACGCGGCGAGCGAATAGAAGTCCGTCGTGACAACAAGGGCGATCTCCTCGCGGCTCTTCGCGCTCTCCGATGAGGCGCCCTCCTTCTTTGCCGACGCGGCATCGAGTTGAGCTTTGCGAAATCCGCCGTCAAAAATAGTGTAGCTTCCTTCGAGGCTTAACGAATACTGGTTTACCGGGCCTATCACTGGCGAAACCCTGCCGAATGGAAGGTCAAGAATGGAATCGGGAAGGAACGCGTGGCTTTCCCAGCGCCTGTAGCCGCCCTGGAAATTCAGGCTGGGATAATACGCTGATCGGGCGGCCCCTTCAGATTCCTTCGATGCGGCGAAGGCGAACCCCGAGGCTTTCAGCGACGGGTTATTCTCAAACGCGGCGTTGATGCACGCTTCCAGCGTCAGCGGCCCGCCTGGCGAAGGCGACGGCGTTTGGCCCCAAATCGCCGTGGCAAGGGCGGTTATCGCGAAGAGCACCTCTATTCTTTTCATGGCGGACTCCTTCTTGGACGTGGCTACGCAAGCGTTTTGCGGAACCGCGACGAGGCAATCAACAGCAGCGCGGAGCCGATCAGGGCTAATGCGGCCATTTGCGGCCAGAGGATCGTGAACCCCACGCCTTTCAGGTATACGCCCCTGATTATTACCAGAAAGTAGCGAAGCGGGTTGAGATAGGTTATCACCTGGATGACGGTTGGCATGTTGGCTATGGGATATATGAAGCCCGAGAGCAGTATCGCGGGCATCGTGAAGAAGAAGGCCGTCATCATAGCCTGCTGCTGCGTCGTGCTCACGGTCGAGATAAAGAGCCCGACGCCCAGCGTGCTCATCAGGTAAAGGCCCGTCGAAGCCAGGAGCGTAAAAAGGCTGCCCTGGATTGGAATGTCAAACCAACGCGTTGCGATGACGCTGATCAGCGCCACGTCCAAGTACCCGATCAAAACGAAAGGAATGGTTTTTCCCAGGATGAACGTCGCGCGCCCAAGGGGCGTTACCATGATCTGCTCTATCGTGCCGATCTCCTTTTCGCGAACGATGGCCATGCTGGAAAGAATGACGGTGATAACCATCACGAGCAGCGCTATGACCCCTGGGATGAAGTAGTTTCGGCTCTCCAGATTGGGATTGAACCATGCGCGAGAAACGAGAGTCACCGGATTTGCAAGGATGGTTCGTCCAGTGGATTTGGTTATCCTGTCCAACAAAACCCGCTGGCTGTAGGTTGAGGCGATCTTGTTGGCGTACATCAGGATGATTCCCGCCGTGTTGGAGTCGGTGCCGTCCAGTATGATTTGCATCCGGGCGGTGCGCCCTCCCTCGATGTCCTGCGAAAAGCCGCGGTTGATTCTGAAAACCGCCCTGGCCGTGCCTCGGTCTATCGCCTCCTGGACTTCGCGCTCAGCCTTGATGTACGTCACGACGCGAAAGTAGCCGGAATCCTTGAACCTCGAAATCAACGCGCGGCTTTGAGGCGTGTTGTCGAGGTCGTATACCGCCGTCCTAATGTTTCGCACGTCGGTGGTGGCGGCGTAGCCGAAAATTATGACCTGGACTATGGGAACAGCGATGAGCACGGCGCGCATCCTCGGGTCCCTGAGAATCTGGATGAACTCTTTCTTGAGCATTTGAACGAGCTGTCCGAGCATCGCCTTACTCCAGCTTCTTTCTAAACACTCTCACGGCCAGCACCATCATCACCGTTCCGAACAGCAGGAGCAGAAGACCCTCGGGATATAAAACGCTCGGGCCGACTCCTTTAAGGTAGAGCCCTCGCAGCATTGTGACGAAGTAGCGGGCGGGGACGACGTAGGTCACCCATCTCAAAGCGCGCGGCATGTTTTCGATGTCGAACATGAACCCGGATAGAAGGAAAGCCGGCAGGAAAGTCGTCATGAAAGCCATCTGACTCGCGAGAAGCTGGTTCTTGGCCGTGGCGCTTATGAGCATCCCCATCGAGAGGCTGCCGGCAAGGTAGATCGCTGACATTGCCACGAGGGCAAGGAGGCTTCCGCGAAGAGGCACGCCAAAGAGCCAACGCCCGGCGGCCACCGAGAGAAACATGTCTAGCATGCCTATTGTAAAATAGGGCGCCAGTTTTCCGAGGACGAGTTCCACCGGGCGGACCGGCGTTGAGATGAGCTGCTCCATAGTGCCCGTCTCCCATTCTTTCGCTACCGTTAAAGATGTGAGCAGAGCCGCGATGAGCATCATGATGACCGCGATAAGGCCGGGGACGATGTTGTCCTTCGACTCCATGTCCATGTTGAACCACGCCCTCGAACGCAATTCCAGCGGCGCCTTCAGCGTCCCGCCCAAAAGGCGGCGGGCGGCGGAGACGCCGGCTTCGAGCGAATATTTCTGGACGACCGCGTCAGCGTAACCCATGGCGATGGTTGCCGTGTTTGAATCGCTGCCGTCGGCGATAAGCTGGACTTCAACGGGCCGTCCAGCAGAAACCATCCGCCCGAATTCAACTGGGAGGACAAGCCCCATCAGGGCGCGCCCATGGTCAAGCGCGTCAACAATCTCCCCGTAGGAATCCACGCTTCTCACCAGCGAGAAGTAGCGGGAGGCGGTGAAGCGGCTTGCCAAATCGCGGCTCTGCGGCGTTTGGCTCTGGTCCCATATGACGATTGGTACCTTGTCCACGTCGAGCGTGAGGGCGTAGCCGAAGAGAGTCAGCAGGACCAGCGGCAGAACGATGGCGATGCCCAAGGCGCGCGGGTCCCTTATGACGTGAATGAACTCCTTTCGCGCGACGGCCCTGAAGCGGCGAAGGTTCATCCCTTGAACTCCTTTTGCGCGCCTTCGGACCGGTCACTCGCTTCAATGAGCGATACAAAGACATCTTCCATTGAAGGCGAGATCCTCTCCATGCCGAACACTTCAATGCCGCCCC
>JAEMPZ010000157.1 GCA_022759065.1 Acidobacteriota bacterium
CCTTCCCTCCAACCCCCCCGGCCCGGGCGGCCCCTCCGCCGCCTCCCCCCCTTACGCCGATCGCCCGCGACTCACGCGGCCCGGGGCGCCTTGCGCCCCGGACCCTAAAACCCTTATTTCGCCGGCACCTCAACGGGTGCGACGGAGGTGATTTCAACGCGGCGGTTCTTTGAGCGCCCTTCCTTCGTGTTGTTATCAGCGATGGGGTTTTTGGGCCCCATGCCGGTCACGGAGGCGATTCGGGAAGCGGCAATGCCGTGCGCCACCAGATACTTGCTCACGGCTTCGGCGCGGTTTTTGGAGAGGATGGCGTTCCATGCGTCGGTCCCGCGGCTATCTGTGTAACCGACGATGTTGATCTGGAGAGGGTATTCATTCAACTTGGCCACGGCGGCGTCAAGAGCCGCGTTCGCCTCCTTCGGAATCACCCACTTGTCGGTGTCGAAGTGGAGGACGCTTTCGTCCAGCGTGATCTTGATCATCTTGGGCGCCTCTGGCGCCAGCTTCTCCGGTGGCGCGGGTGGCGGCGGCGGCGGCGGTGTCACTGCTTCAGGCTGAGGCGGTGGCGGCGGCGTCACTGCCGCAGGCGCAGGCGGCGGAGGAGGGGGCGGCAACGCGGCCTCACGCGGGAAACGGTAAGCGAAACCGGTTCTCACGTCCCAGATGTTGTTGCTCGGCCAACTGCTGATTCGGTGGTACGCGCCCTGCACGACCCATCCCCAGGCATCGGTGAAGTAGTGGCGGTAGCCCAGCGCTACGCTGCCGATGAACTTGTCCTCGCCAATGTTGCCGGTCTTGTACATCGTCCCGCCGTAATTAAGTCCATCATCGCCGCTTCCGAAGGCGTAGCCAAAGTTCAGCTGGGTGTACAGCTGCCCCTTTTGCCCCGCCTTCCAAACGAACTCCGGCCCAACCTCAAAAACCTGGCTGTGGCGGGATATTTCAAACTCGCCGATTGGGACTCCATTGTAAGCGGCGTTCAGCTTGAAATCGGTGGGCATGTAGATGAGGCCCGCGTGAATCCCAACCCTGTCGGTGAAATACCAGCCGAAGTCGAAACTGGCCAGCCACTTGTCCTTCAGGGTCATGTGCCCTGACAGCGGCGGATTAGAGAAGCTGTCACTGTCAGACGCGAACTGGTAGCCCGCCAGCAAATCAACGTAGCCGGTTTTGGCCTGGGCGAAGAGCCCGAGGCTTCCCAAGACAAGCACCATAACAACCAACCATTTCTTCATGTCAATTCCTCCTTTCCATATCGTTCCCTTACAATGGATACCGTAACACTTTTGACTTCGGGGCGCAAGGGCGCCTTCCACCACAACGTGAAAACAACAGCGGCACGCGGCTGCTTGATCCTAAGTGGCCCGCTTCCATCATTTTTTCTGCCTGGCCAGAATCGCCTCCATCTCGTCCATGACGCCGTTCATCTCCTTCATCGCCGCGGCAAAGGGGGCGCTCGTTGTCATATCAACGCCGGCGTCCTTCAGCAGTTGAACCGGATATTCCGACGACCCGGATGAAAGCATTTTCAAGTAGGCGTCGCGCGCCTTCGTGGACGGTTTCTTCGCGGCCGCCTCCTGGCGGATGGCGTTGGCTATCGAAGTTGAAGCGATGATGCTCGTCGCGTACTCGAAGACGTAGAAGTTGCGGTAGAAGTGCGGAATGTAGGCCCACTCCACGGCGTACCTGTCGTCCACCTTGCAGAACCCGGCTTCGTCGCCGTAATACTTCTTCAACAGCCCAAGGTAGAGCTTGTTCAGAGAATCGCCCGTCAGCGGCTGCCCCTGCTCGACCATTTCGTGGATCTTGAGCTCAAACTCGGCGAAGAGGGTCTGCCTAAAGAGCGTCTGGCGAAGCCCGTCGAGGTAAGTGCCCAGAAGCGAGAGGCGCGCCGCGTCGTCCTTGGTGTTGTCCAGCATGTAGTGGAGCAAAAGGTTCTCGTTGCAAGTGGAGGCCACTTCGGCCACGAATATGGAATAGTCGGCCGTGATATAAGGCTGATGAGTGTTTGAAAGGTAGCTGTGCATCGAGTGGCCGGATTCGTGGGCCAGAGTTGACACGTCTTCGTACCGGCCCATGTAGTTCAAGAGTTCGTAAGGGTGAAGGTCGTAGACTGAACCGGAGCTGTAGGCCCCGGAACGCTTGCCCTGCGTGGGGAAGAAGTCAACCCAGCGCTCGTTGTAGAAGCCGTTTGAAAGAGCCTCCTGGTAGCTCTTGCCGAGCGGGGCGACCGCTTGAAGGACGAGCTTCATTGCTTCTTCCGCCGTGTACTCCTTGTCAACGCCCTTGACGATGTTCGCGTAGAGGTCCTCGTAGCGGAGCTGGCCAACGCCCATCATCCTCTGCCTGAGTTTCAAATAGCGATGGAGCGTCGAAAGGTTGGAGTTCACGTCCGAGATCAACTGCGTGTAAACGGCAGTTGGAATATTGTCCCTGTCGAGGGCAGCCTGAAGGCATGAGTCGTACCCTCGGGCCTCCTTGTCGAAAGTGTGCGCCTTCACGGCGCTATAAAGCGTGGTGCCCAGGGTGCGCTTGAACTCTCCGTACTTGTTCCAGAATTCCCTGAAGACCATGTCGCGTTCGGCCCTGTCGTCGAGCGCGCGGTACTTCGTGTAGGCTTGCGCGTCCAGGCGGACCTTCTCGCCGTTGGAGAGGGTGACCTCCGGGTAAGGCATGTCGGCGTTCGTGAAGACCCCGTAAATTGAGCTTGGGGCCCCGCCCATCTTGCTCTGCGCCAGCGCCGCGATATGCTCCTCGGCCGGGCTTAACGTGTGGGCCTTCATTCTTAGGATGTTGTCCAGAAACGGCACAAAAGGCTTGAGCCTCGGCTCGGCCGCCACGAAGCCGTCAACCTTTTCCTTGCCAACGGCCAGGATCTCTGGCGTGATGAAAGAAGCCGCCGTGCCGAAATCGCCCGCCACCTGCCCGATCGCCTGCACGCGCTGCTGCGCGGCCGAGTCGCGCGTGTCCAGGTCATAGGCGAAACTGGCGTAGGAGTATATTTTGGACAGCTCCTTGTCCATGTTGGCGTAGGTGTCGAGAGCCGAGTAGAAAACCGAAGCGGAGTCGCCGAGCTTCCCTTTGAAAGAGGCGATCTCGGGAATGCGCTTCGCGAAAGCGTCTTTGGCCGCTTCCCAAGTGGCCGGGTCCTTGTAAAGCTGCGTCAGGTCCCACTTGTACTTGTCCGGGGCGCCCTGCCTGTCCTGCGCCAAGGCAGGCGTCCCACCCACGACGATGCTCAAAAATGCCATGACTGCCACCTCTGAAAGAAAGCGCCGCATAGCTACCTCCCCATTCTTTTGCGTCCCCGGCCGATAGGCGGCCCACCCGCCGCTTGTAGTATATGATACCCAAGTGGAGGAGAAAAGATTCCCGCCCGCGAAGGTGGCGGAGCGGGCAGTGGCGGCGGTCAATGAGCAGCGAACTTCTTGACAGGCTTTATGATGAGCTGGCCGCGAGCGGGCGTCCTCTCGAAGTGGCCGAGTGCGCCGCGAGATACCTTCAAACCAATAATGCGGCTGTGGCGGCGAAGGTGCTTGAAAACCTGGTCTCAAGGGACTCGCGCTTTCGGCTTTCGCGAGGGTTCGTGGAGGCGCTGGCTCCCAAAGCGCCGTTTGCCGGGCGCCTGCTGGCGGCGCTGGAATTCGCGGTGCTCGATTTCGAGACCAACGGGCTCGGGCCTATAGACCGCGCCATTGAAGCCGGCGTCGTTGTCTTTGCCGGCGGGAAAGAGATAACGGCTTTCGAAACGCTCATTGACCCAGGGACGCCCGTGGCCCCCTTCGTCCAAACGCTAACAGGAATCAGGCCTGACGATCTGCGCGGCCAGCCCACTTTCGAGGAGACATGGCCACGGCTTGAGGAACTCCTTGGAGGGCGCGTGCTCGTCGCCCACAACCTGCCATTCGACCGGCGCGTTCTACGCAACGAGGTGGCGAGATTGGGAGGCGACAGGAGCATCGGCGCCTCCGGCCTTTGCACGCTTCGTCTATCGAGGCGCCTCCACCCAACCGAAGAGAGCCACTGCCTTGACGCGGCTGCTTCGCGTTACGGCCTCGAATTCACGGCCCGCCACAGGGCGCTCGGCGACGCCAGAGTCACCAGCCGCCTCCTCTGGCGCTTGCTCGAAGAAGCCGCCGACAGGCACAACGTCGCCACCTGGGACGATCTCCAGCGATTCCTCGCCCCCGGAAGAACGCGAAAAAGAAAAGATATTCACCAGAGGAAGACAGGCTGTAGCTGTAGGCGGTAGGCTGTTAGTGGGGAAAAGCACGAA
>JAEMPZ010000200.1 GCA_022759065.1 Acidobacteriota bacterium
GCTGCTTTTGCTCGCCCCACTGGCCGCCTGGCCCCAGACGCCTTCAAGCGAGATGAAAGCTTCGTGCAACTGGACGCCCGGGGTCTACACGCTCGGCCAGCCGGTGATCCTGGAAATCTTGCTGCCCGCCGAAAGCTCCAGCTATTTTCTGACCGGCCTTCCCGCCGTTGGCGAAGAGTGGGGAGCGGCGCGGCTTCGCTCGATCACGGCCACGCCGCCGTCCTCATACCCCGGCGAGATTCAAGTGAAAGCCGAAATGCAGATTTTCGCCGTAGGTGACGTGACGCTTCCACCGCGCCTTGTCGCCGTAAACACCGCCTCCGCGGCCAAGACCTTCACGGCGGCGCCGCCGCCCTTGAAGATACAGGCGATGCTCAAGGAGGGCGAGGCCCCGCCGCCCCCCGCCGGGCTGCTCTCTCTACCAGAGCCGTTTCCATGGGGCTTTGTGCTGCTCGGAATCGTCCTTCTGGTCGCGGCGCTGTCGCTCGTCTTCTGGCTGGTTCGCCGCCGCGCGAGGCCGGCAGCTCTTCCGCCCCCGCCGAGGGTCCTCGACCCTGATGCATGGATTCGCGGCGAAATCGAGCGCCTGTTGGCCTCCACTGGGGACGCCACGGCGCGCTACAGCGCTATTTCAAGGGTATTGCGAGAATACCTGGAGATTAAAACGGGACTTCCTTTCCCTGACTGGACAACGTCGGAAGCTAAGCGCGCGTCGTTGGAGATGCCCAGATTCGAGGGCGAGCCCGGCATTGCGCTCGGCTGGGTATTGTCTCTGTGCGACCAGGTCAAATTCGCCAAATACATCCCGTCCGCGGAGGAGGAAGCGGCCCTTCGCCCGAAGGCAACGGCAATAATAGAGGCCGCCATGCGCCAAGAGGCCGCTTCGGTGGAGGCCGCATGATCGCCGGTTTTTCCTTCCGCAGCCCGCTCTGGCTCTGGGCTCTCCTCTTCGTGCCGCTTCTGGCCGTTTGGCGCTGGAGGCTTCTTTCCACTCGCCGCCGCGCCATAGCCTTTCCGCTTGCCGCGCAGATCGAAGCGCTATTTGGCCGCGCCACCTGGTACCCGTGGGTGTCCCCCGCTTTGGCGCTTGGCGCCATGGCTTTTCTGACCTTTGCATTGGCCCGCCCGGTCGTCGCCACGGCAAGAACGACGGTTCGCTCGGAGGGCGTCGCGACGCTTTTGGTCCTGGACATTTCAGGCTCGATGCTCGCCGAGGACTTCCAGCCTTCCAACCGCATTGACATGGCGAAGCTAGTCGTTTCAGACTTCATCAAGAAGCGCCCGGACGACCGAATCGGCCTCCTCTCTTTCGCGGCCATGCCCTTCTTGCGCTGTCCTTTGACCCTCGACCACAAGACGCTTTTAGACATCGTGGCGGCCTTGAAGCCGGTTGGGCGGCAGGACATTGACGGGACCGCCATCGGCGACGCGCTGGTCACGGCCGGGAAGAGGTTGCTGACCGCGCCGGAAAAGAGCCGCGTGATCGTCCTCCTTACTGACGGCGATAACAACCGTGGCCAGTTCGACCCAATACAGGCCGCTGAACTCCTGGGCGCGCACAAGATCAAGGTCTATGCGGTGGGCATCGGGAGCAAGGGCCTCGTGCCTTACCCGATTTACGGCGAAGGCGGGACGAAGAGCTACCAGATGGTCCACATCGGCTTCGGCGAAGAGACGCTTCGGGCAATCGCCAAGGCCACGGACGGCGTCTACTACAACGCCACGGACGCGCGGGGGCTGACGCAGGTCTTCGCGGACATTGACCGTCTTGAGAAAACGAAAGTGGAGAGCCAGGGTTACGTCCGTTACCGAGAGCTTTTCCTGTGGCCGCTGGCAATAGGCGTGGCGCTGCTTTCCATGGAGGCGCTCTGGCGGTCAGGGCCGGGGAGGACGCTGCCGTGATTCAGTTCGCCAACCAGCCCGGCGTCTGGCTTCTTCTGCTGTTTCCCGCGCTATTCGCGCTCGCGGCCGCTTCGCGGCTCTGGGCGCGCCGCCGGGCGTCGCGCTGGGGCGGGCCGCCGATGCTGAGCGCCACGGCCATGGCCCCCTCTCTCGAATGGGACATGGTCCGCTCCGCCTGCCTGTGGCTTGCTCTCGGCTTGTCAATGGCGGCTCTCGCGCGCCCCCAGTGGGGCGAAGTCGTGGAAAACGTCAACCGCCTGAGCCTTGACGTGGTCGTTCTTCTGGACACGAGCCGTTCGATGCTCGTCAAAGATACGCCGCCGGACCGCATCGAACGGGCAAAGATGGAGATCCGCTCCTTCCTCTCGGATGACCAGGGGGACCGCGTGGGGCTCGTTGCCGCGGCCGGGGTCCCCGTGATGCTCTCTCCCCTGACCGAGGACCACGGCGCGATTGCCATGCTTTTGGATGTTTGCGACGAAAACCTGATCCCGGCGCAGGGCACGGACCTTGGCAAGGGAATCGCCGAGGCGCTCAAGCTTTTCCCGCCGGAGAGCGACAGGGACCGGGTCATACTGCTTTTCTCGGACGGAGAGGATGAGGGAAAAGACACGCTCGCTGCGGCGAGAACCGCCGCGGCGCTCAACGTAAAATTGTTTTGCCTTGGGACAGGAACTTCAACGGGCGGCCTGGTGCCTGGCCCTGGCGGAAAAGCGATGAACGACCCAGAGACGGGGGCCCCGGCGGTTTCGAGCCTGGATGAAGCTAAACTCAAGCAGATCGCGGCCATCAGCGACGGCCGGTATTGGCCGCTGGCGACCACTGGGGACGTGGCGCCAAAAATCCGCGAAGAGATGGGCCGCTTGAAGCGGATGGAGTACGCCAGCCGTTCGCAAGCAAGGCGCCAGGATCACTACGCCCTATTCCTCGGCCCCGCTCTCTTGATGCTGATAATGGGGTGGGCCATTCCGGCTCGAAAAAAAACCGAGGCGGAAGAAAGAGCCGCTGCCAAGGCGCCAAAGGCGCGGAAGGAAGCGAAAAGATGAAGGCGCCTCTCGCTTCGCGCATCGCTTTTCTTTTCCGCCTGGCCACGCTGGCTCTTGTGGCAATGGCGGCGTTGCCTCTCTCTGCTCAATCGCCCGCCAGGCTCGCCTCGCAGGCCCAATCCGCCTTTCTTCAAGGGCACCCAGAGGAGGCCGCGACGCTTTACAGGGCGGCCTTGCAGGCCGAAAGCAACCCCGATCGCCGCGCATTGATACAGTACGATCTCGGCACTTCGCTCTTGCAAGCCAAGCGCCAGGCCGAAGCAAGGGACGCATTGCTGTTGGCGCTCTCCGCCAACAGCCCGGGCTTGAAGGAGCGGGCCTTCTACAACCTTGCCCAGGCGCTGGCCCAAGCGGGCGAGCGCGAAAAGGCCATGGAGGCGCTGCGCCAGTGTCTCGCCATCGAGCCTTCAAACCATGATGCGGCGCTTTTCTATGAATGGCTTCTCAAGCAGCAGCAGCCACCACCCGAGCCTCCGCCGCCGGACAAACAGCCGCCGCCGCCGGCCCCAAAGCCGCCCGACCTGCTTGAACAGTTGCCGACGCCGCCCCCGAAGGAGCTTCAGGACCAGGTCCGCAACGACAATCCAACGCCACCTGGCATGAAGCCGTGGTAGCGAAGAGGAACGTGCATCACTGCGGCACAAAGGCACAAACGAAAGATTCGTAAATATCCTTGAAGCGGGACTACGTCGCTTTGAAGGCATTCAGGACGGCTGGATCAAAATGGCTTGGCATTGTCCTGCCATCGCCCTTCGATATGACGAGCTTGGCCTCAGCATGCTCTTGACTCGGCTTGTAAGTGCGCGGCGTGCGCAGCGCGTCATAAACGTCGGCCAGGGCCACGATGCGGGCCGCCAATGGAATCGCCTCCCCTTGAAGCCCGTTTGGATATCCCGTCCCATCCCACTTTTCATGGTGGCTTAAGGCGATCTCCCTGGCCATGCCTAATCTCGGGGAGTCGCCAAGAATCTGCGCCCCGAAGGCAGGGTGCCGGCGGACGATATCCATTTCATCCTTGTTCAGAGGGCCGGGCTTCCTGAGGATGCTCTCCGGAATATGGATCTTTCCGACGTCGTGCATCTGAGCGGCCACGCGGATCTTCGCCACGAAGCCCGATCCGCAGCCGAGCCGCTCGGCCAGCACGGCGGAGTAGGCGTTTACCCTTTGTATGTGGGCGAAAGTGGCCTCGTCGTGCACTTCCGCCGCACGGGCCAAAGCGCCCATCGTGTAAACGAAAGCCTCATCAGTGGCCCGGAGCTGGCGAAGGTAGTTTTGAAAAACACCATATTGTCTGGCCACCTCTC
>JAEMPZ010000147.1 GCA_022759065.1 Acidobacteriota bacterium
GTTAAGAGTTAAGAGTTATGAGTTGTGGTGCTGTCATTTTTTAACTCAAAACCCAAAACTCAAAACTCATAACCCCCTCTTGTTCGCGTTACGTCTAACGCACTTCAACCTTCATAATTCATACTTCATACTTGCTTTTCACGGCCTACAGCCTGATAGCCTTGGGAGGCGGCTTTAATGGAAGGTTTCCCGTTTGTCACTGAAATCCCCATGCGGTTCTCGGATATTGACGCCATGGGCCACGTCAACAACGCCGTCTACGTCACCTACTTCGAGATGGGCAGGGTCGCAATCCTCGACCAGGTGATAGGCTCGCGAAAGCTCGAGGAGATCAAGTTCGTCGTGGCTCGCGCCGAGGTTGACTATATTCGCCCCATCTTCTTCTCGGACAAGGTTCAAATCGGCTTGCGGGTCTCCTCGATAGGCAAAAGCTCCTTCACCATTGAATATCTCATCACGGCCAATGGCAAACCGGCGGCAAAGGGGCTCACCGTCCAGGTATTCTACGACTACGAGAAGCGCGCCAAGATGCCAGTGCCCGCCGATTTCCGGGCCAGGGTCGCTCCTTTTCTGGTGAAGGCCTCCTGATGCTGAGGCTCAGAGAGATTGAAATAGCCGGGTTCAAGTCATTCGCCGACAGGACAAAAGTGCTGCTTCCAGGCGACGTGATCGTCGTCGTCGGCCCCAACGGCTCGGGCAAAAGCAACGTCGGCGACGCGGTCCTATGGGCGCTTGGCGAGCAGAGCGCGCGAGCACTCCGAGGCGGCAAGATGCAGGACGTCATTTTTAACGGGACGCCCAAGAGGCCGCCGGCGGGCCAATCCGAAGTCACCCTTTGGTTCGAAGACGACGACAAGACGCGCATCCAGGTCGGCAGGCGGCTCACCCGCGGCGGCGAAAGCACTTACCTTCTAAACGGCCGCGCCTGCCGCTTGAAGGACATCCACGAGTTCTGCCACCAGCACGCCATCTCCGTTCAGGGGACCTATCTCGTCGAGCAGGGCCGCGTCACCGCGCTCTTGCAGGCCGATCCAGAGGAGCGGCGCCTCATATTCGAGGAGGTGGCCGGGATAGCCCACTACAAGGAGAACCGGCGCGGCGCGCTTCAAAAGCTGGAGGGCGCGCAGGCGAACCTTCTAAGGTTGACCGACATCATGGCCGAAGTCGAAACGCAGATGGGCGCTTTGAAGAAGCAGGCCTCTCGCGCCGACCGCTACGTCCGCCTTTCAAACGAGCTGCGCGACCGCCGCCGCGATTTCTTCAGCCGCGCCTTCAAGGAGCTGTCTGGCAAGAAGGCGATGCTCGCCAAGGAGTTCGACCTCTACCGAAAGGAACGCGAGAAGCGAGAAACGCTTTTGGCGACGCTCGATGCCGAGCTTCATCAGGCCAAGCTCAAGCTGAACGACCACGAAAGCTCCTACACGGCCCTTCGCGAGGCCATTCACCAGAAGGAGCTTGACCACGAGCGGCGAGAACAGGAGAGCAAGCGCCGGACTGAACAGATCCTCCAGGGCCGCAACCGCGTCCGCGAAATCGAGGGCGACCTCGAAACGCTCGCCTCGCGGCTTAGAGAGGCGCGCAAAGAGGCGGCGCTTTCGGCCAAAAGGCGCGAGGATATGGCCTCTGTAGAGGAGAAGGCCAGGCTCGAAGCCAAGCTCGCGAACGAGGAAACGGAGGCTTGCGGGCTTCGCGCCAAGGAACTCGACGAAACCCTCCAGGCGCTTCGCAAGGAGGCCTTCGAGGCGGCTCAAGCCTACGCCATCGCTCAATCGGAACTCAAGAGAATCGAGGAGGAGTTCCGCCGCCTCGACGAGCGCGAGGCCAGGCTCAAGCGCGAGCAGGAGTCGCTCAAGGAAAGGCTTGCCCAACTTGAAGAAAGCGGGACCGAGGCGGAATCGCTTCTAGGGCAAAGAGAGGAAGCCTCCAACGCCGCCACGAAGGCGCGCGAAGAGGCCGAGGCGCGCCTCAACCAAGCGCGCGCCGCGCTTGAACAAGCCGCGCTCGCTGAGGCCGCGGCCCAGGCGCGCGCGGCCGCCCAGGAGTCGAGGCTCAAGGTCCTCACTGAACAGCAGGCTTCAAGATCAACCACGGTCGAGGCGTGGCTTGCCAAAAATGGGCCGAAGCGCTCCGCCAAGACGCTGGCAAGGCTTTTGGCCGGAGCGCCGAAATCGCTTGTGCCACCGCTGAGCGCCGTGCTTGGAGAATTGCTTGAAGGCTTGACGGGAGAGCCGTGGGAGGCCCTTCCCGAAACGCTCTCCGGCCTTCGCAAGGAGAAGGCGGGCACGGCGGTCTTCTGGCTCAGCGACGCAAAAGCCAGGCGCGACGCTCCAGTGGACGCCGCGAAAGCGGAAGGCTTCGCCGGCTGGCTCCACGAGCTTCCAAATGTCCCCGACGCGGCCAGGAATCTCCTGCCCCTGACGGCATTCGTCAAGACCCCGGACCAGGCGCGCGCCTTCGAGCGGGCTTTCGGCATAGCCGCGGTTTCCGAAGACGGCGTTTACGTCCATCCGGACGGGTGGGTTCGCGGTGGCGGCGGCGGGACCGGCGCGGCCTCGCTCTTCGAGCTTGAACAGGACCTTGAAGAAGCCACGAAGGCGCTCAAGGCCGCTCTCGCCGAAAAGGAGAAGGCCGCGGCCCTACACCAGAAGATGAAGGCCGAATCGGCATCCCGCCAGGATGCGCTTCAGCAGGCTCGCGCGGCGGAGGCCGCCGCCATAGAAGCGAAAGCATCCGCCAAAGGCGAATACGAAAAGGCGGAGAGCGAGCGGCGGCGCATCGAAGAAATGGCCGGCCTTTCGGTGATCGAAATTGCCCAGGCCGCCTCGGACCGCAAAGAGTGGGAAGCGGAAAAGGCAGCGACTGAAAGCCGCCTTGCTCGCGCGAAAGCGGCCCGCGAAAATGCTGAAGCCAAGCTTCATGAGGGCGAGGCCCGGCAGGGCGCCTTGCGCCTCAGCATGGACGAAGCTCACAAAAAGGCCGCGGCCGCGCAGGGCAAGCTCGGCGAAGTCACCGAAAGGGTGAAGGCCTGCGACGAAGCACTCCGCCGCGACTCCAGGCGCGTCCAAGAAATCGAAGAGACGCTCCTTCGGCTCCAAAGAGAGAAAGAAACGCTAGACGCGCGCCACGCTGCGCTCCAGGCCGAGCTTACCGAAGGCGACCGCGCGCTCCGCGAGCTTCTTTTGCGCCTTGAAGAGGACAACCGGCGGAAGAGCGGCTTTGAGGAGCAGCTCGCCGCCTACCGCGAAGAGGTTGCCGCGCGCGAGAAGCAGGTCGCGGAGGCTCGCGAGAACCTCGACCAGGCCCGACAGGAGGCCGCCAGATACGAACTCCTCTTGACCACCGCCGAGGCCGACCTCAAAAACCTCAAAGAGCGCATTTCGGAACTCTTTGAGGAATCGCCCGAAGCGCTCGCAGCCGCCGCTCCTGATCTTCCGCCGTTAACCGATGAGGAACGCGAGCAGGCCCACGCGGACCTTCTAAAGCTGGAACAGAAAATTTCCGAGATGGGAGCGGTCAACATGTTGGCGCGCGAGGAGTACGCCGAGCTCGAACAGCGCTACACCTTCCTCGTCGAGCAAAAAAAGGACCTCGACCAGGCCGTCGCCAACCTTGAAGAGACGATTCGCAAAGTGAACCGAACCATCAGGGAACGGTTCATGGAAGCCTTCACCGGCGTGCAGACTCACTTCGCCCAGCTATTCAAGGAGCTATCCGAAGGCGGCGAAGCGCGGCTCAGCCTCCTGGACGAAAGCAACCCCCTTGAAACCGGCGTCGAGGTCTGGGCGCAGCCGCCTGGGAAAAAGCTGAAGCTCCTGCAACTGCTATCGGGCGGCGAACAGGCGATGGTCGCGCTCGCGCTTTTGTTCGCGCTCTTCCGCTACCGCCCACAGCCCTTCTTCATTTTGGATGAAGTGGATGCGCCACTGGATGAAGCGAACATCGTCCGGTTCGACAGGCTCTTGCAGCAGTTCCGCCACGACACCCAGTTCGTCATCGCCACCCACAACAAGCGGACGATGGAACTCGCCGAAGTCCTCTACGGCGTCACCATGGCCGAAGGCGGAGTTTCCCGGATCGTCTCCGTCCGCCTTGGCGAGGTGCAGAACGGCAGCGGCGGCGCGAAAGAAATTCAGGCTACTCCGTAATGCCACACGCAATGCCCGCCATCTGCATGGAGCGCTCCTGACAAGGTTATTAGGCTGTAGGCTGTAGGAAGGCAAGAAAGTGAGA
>JAEMPZ010000017.1 GCA_022759065.1 Acidobacteriota bacterium
GGGCCAGTCTTTTATCTCTGGGAACAAAAAGGGGTGGTTATTCCAGGAGCGCTTCTTTCGTCGGACAGGCTCGCGCTCTTTTTTGACGGCCTTTTCGTTCTGGCCGCCCTTTTGTGCATGGCATTGGTGCCGGACTATCTTGAGAAGAAAGGCAAGAGCGGGCGGAGCGAAATTTACGGCTTGATCGCCCTGGCGGCCTGCGGCATGATGGCCCTCTCGTCGGCGACAAACCTGATCGTTTTCTACCTGGGCCTTGAGCTGATGTCCGTGAGTTTCTACGTGCTGGCGGGCTTCTTGCGCGAGCATGAGAACTCCGTCGAGGCGGCGCTGAAGTACTTCATCCTGGGCGCCTTCTCTTCGGCTTTCCTGCTCACCGGGGCGGCCTTTCTCTACGGCTCGCTGGGCGCTCTCGACTACGGCGGCATCGCGATCAGGCTGTCAGGGAACATCTTCACTTTCGGCCAGCCGATGCTGCTTTTGGGTTTCTTCCTTTTTCTCGTGGGGCTTCTGTTCAAGCTTTCGCTGATTCCGTTCCATTTTTGGGCGCCTGACGTTTACCAGGGTTCCCCGACGCCGGTTTCGGCGCTGATGGCGGTCGGAGGCAAAGCGGCTGCCGTGGGGGCCGCAATGCGCCTCTTTCTTTCGGCGTTTTCACAGAGCCCTCTGCTTTCGGGCAAGTGGGCGGTGGTTTTCGCCTCTATAGGCATTCTCACCATTTTCGCCGGCAGCATGATCGCGCTGACGCAGCGCCACATGAAGCGCCTGCTGGCCTACTCGTCCATTGTCCACGCGGGCTTCCTGGCGTTGGGGCTGGGCGCGCTTGGGCTCTCTGCCCCCCTTGGGCAGAAGATGGTCGAGGCGATCCTCTTCTACGTGGCGGCATATCTCTTCATGAACTTCGGGGCCTTCGCAGTGGCGGGAGCCGCGGAGCGGCCGGAGAACCAGGACGAGCCTGTGCGAAGGTTTTCAGGCCTCGGCGCCACGTCGCCCCTGCTCACGGCCTTCTTCGCGCTCTTCATGTTCAGCCTTCTAGGCCTGCCGCTGACCGCGGGCTTTCTTGGAAAATTCTATATATTCGGGACACTCGTGAGCGCCCATTCCTACTGGATCGCAAGCCTGGGCTTGCTGGGAACGGTCATCGCCACCTTCTACTACCTGAAAGTGGTTGTCGCGCTATACTTTCCGCCCGCGGGCGACGAGCCCGCGCCCGCGCCGCGCGTCGGCGCCATGACCTGGGCCGTTGTTGTTCTGGCCGCGGTTTTCACGATCTATCTTGGTATCTTCCCAGGGTTGGTGACCGCGGCGGCCGAAGGCCTCAATATTGGCTGAACGGCCATCCAGAAGGAGAGCCAGATGAAGGTTCGCAAAGCCGTCATTCCGGCGGCTGGGTTGGGAACGCGCTTTCTCCCGGCGACCAAAGCTTCGCCAAAAGAAATGCTTCCGGTAGTTGACAAGCCGGTGATCCAGTATGTCATGGAAGAGGCGGTGGCCGCCGGAATCGAGTCGGTCTTGATCATAACCGGCCGCGGCAAGGACGCGATAGAGAATCACTTCGATGTCTCCGCCGAGCTTGAGGCCTTTCTCGAAGCCAAAGGGAAGCGCCAGGAGCTCGAGCAAGTCCGGGCCATAGCGTCCATGGTGGAAGTCACCTACATTCGCCAGAAAGAGGCGCTTGGGTTGGGCCACGCGGTCCTTTGCGCCAGGACGTGGGTCGGACACGAACCGTTCGCCGTGTTTTTGGGAGACGACATCGTGGTGGCTAAAGAGCCCTGCATCGCCCAACTTCTTCGAGTCTTCGGGGAGAAAAACGCCTCCGTTCTTGGCGTGATGGATGTCGCGAGGGAAGAGACTAGGAAATATGGCATCGTGGCTGGAAGCGAGGAAGGCTCGCGGACTCTAAAAATCAGCGACATCGTGGAGAAGCCCGACCCGAAGAGCGCCCCAAGCACGACGGCCGTCATCGGCCGCTACGTATTCACGCCCGAAATCTTCGATCAGCTCGAACAGACCCGCGCGGATGGCTCAGGCGAAATTCAACTTACGAACGCCATCCGAAGCCTTATGTCCGTTCAGCCGGTCTATGCGTACAGGTTTGAAGGCAGGCGCTACGACGCCGGGGACAAGCTCGGCTTCCTGGAAGCGACAGTCGAAATGGCTCTTGCGAGGCCCGACCTGGGCCAGCCGTTCCGCGCCTACCTGAAACGGTTGGCGTCAACGCTGTAGCAATGAAAAAAGTTCCCCGAGGTTTCTTGATTAAAATGGCCCTCGCGGCTGCTTCGCTGGCCGCATTGTTTTTAGGGGCGCAAGCCAAGGCGCCGCTATTGTGGCCGCTTCCGGTTCACGAAGGCTGCACATCCAGTTTCGGCGAGTTCCGTTTAACCCATTTCCACGTCGGCGTTGACATGCGCACGCACCAGGAGGAAGGCTGGCCGGTCTTGGCGGCCGGTGACGGAAAGGTGACGCGGTTGCGCCGGGAGCCGGAAGGCTATGGGCGCGTCTTGTACCTTGACCTCGACG
The DNA here is from genome assembly GCA_022759065.1 of Acidobacteriota bacterium. GTDB lineage: Bacteria > Acidobacteriota > UBA4820 > UBA4820 > DSQY01 > JAEMPZ01. The sequence goes on from JAEMPZ010000017.1 coordinate 2,518, forward strand.
ACGGGCGCACGGCTGTGTATGGCCACCTCTGCCGTTACAGCCGGGAGCTCGGGCTTGAAGGGAAACTTCAGGAGGCTTGTGTTGCAAAGGGCAGCTCGTTTCCCGGGGACCTGTTTCTTTCGCCGCCGGTACGCGTGAAGCGAGGCGACGTCCTGGCCTATTCCGGACAGCTTGGAATAGGAGCGCCGCACCTTCACTTCGAGGTGCGGAGGGGCGACGAGGCGTGCGACCCGTTCGAGGAAGGGCTAGAGCTGCCCAAAGGCATGGAAGCGCCTCAAATCATCGGGTTGGCCTTGGTTCCGAGAGACGCATCGGGCGAGGTGGACGGAAGCTTCCGTCCCGCTTACATCCCCGCCGTGAGCAGCGGCCCCGGCCGTTACCGCCTGGCGCGGGCGGCGTCTCTCTGCGGCGCGGTTGACGTGATGGTTGTTGCCAAAGACCATCTCGGGATTCCAGACAACTCGACAGGCGTATCGCAAATTGAGGCCTCTCTCGACGGGACTCGGTTTTTCACCATGGACCTTTGTTGCATAAGCTTCGCGAAGTACAAGGAGAGCACGCTGCTTTTCGACCCTGATTGGACCCCGGGCGATGTCCCGGCTTACCGGCTTAGGCGTGCCGAGGGCCTTGAGATATCCGGCGTGACTGGAGACGGTTTGCCAGCGGGCGTCGCTTTTGGCAGCCACACGCTTGAAGTCGTAGCGAGCAACCGCGGCGGCATGCATTCGGTTCTGGAAGGGGAGGCGCGCTTCGCCGAACATCGTGTTCATAAGAGCCTGGCCCTGCCAGGAAGCGGTTACGCGCTGAAGCAGGTTCGGATTCTGCCCGCAGGCGTCTGGCTTTCGCTTTCGCGCAAGGATGGCGCCGGGGTCACGCCGCTTGTCCTTGATAGCCGTCCGGTTGAAGGGCTGCTGTGCGAGATTCGCGGCAATGAAGTCGAGGCGCTGATCCCGATGGAAGGTATCCGCGGGCGCGCCGGCATTCTGAAAATCGGTTCCGTTGAACTTTCCGGGCGGTTGGCGTCAGGCCCATCGGTCATGAAGCTTGGGGCGTGGGAACTTGAGTTGCCTGATGGCGCGGCGGGGTTCATTCAACCTGATGGAAAGAACGGCCAGTCGGTTAAAGTCCTTTGCGGGCCTTTTTCTCAAAGGGGCCGGGCTCTGCTGGCCTTCAAAGCAGATCTTGCGCCCGGCGCGCACGGCGGCGTGTTTTACAACGGCAAGTGGGCCAAAAAACTGGACGGCCAGCCTTTTCCGCTTCGAGGCGACGGCTTGTACGCCGTTGGAGAAGACCATACTGCGCCCAAGTGGGGCGGATTACAGATCGCGACGCTTCCCCATTTGGGCGAGCGCGAGGCGAGGCTTACGGTTGAGGATTCCGGTTCCGGGCCCGACCCGTACAGCCTTCACGTCACGCTCGACGGGCGCCCTGTTTATCCCGATTGGCATGCGGCCGCACGGCAGGTGAGAGTTGACCTGACGGGCGTTGCTCCGGGGCGCCACGTTCTTGCGGGCCGCTGCTCCGACCGCGCTGGCAATGGCGCCCTCCTTGCGCCGCTCTCATTCACCCTCCCGCGATAGTTATGAAGTAAGAAAGTGAAAGAGTGAGAGAGTGAGAAAGTTAAAGACGTGCTTTCATGCGCGGCAATTGCCTTTGTTGACCTTCTAACTTTCTTACATTCTCACCTTCT
>JAEMPZ010000035.1 GCA_022759065.1 Acidobacteriota bacterium
CCCTTTACCCTTGGCTTGCCTTGGTGCCTTGGCGCCTTGGTGGTATACTTAAAACGTGCGGGGAGCAAAAAAGAGGCCCCGCTCCGTGTGGGGTTTGAGCCCTGTGCAACGGACCCTGCGAACCCCGCCAGGCCCGGAAGGGAGCAACGGTAAGCAGCAAGTTCGTGTGCCGCAGGTAGCTTGAACCCCATCACTGTTTGCGCGGCGTGGAGGCGCCTTCTCTATGGCTTACATGGCTCTAGCCCGCAAGTATAGGCCGCGCCAGCTTGGAGAGGTGGTGGGCCAGCAGGCGCTCCTGCGGACGCTGAAAAACGCGCTTGATGGCGAAAAAATACACCCGGCCTATATTTTTGCCGGCATTCGTGGCGTCGGCAAGACCACGGTGGCGCGCATTTTCGCCAAAGGCCTCAACTGCGAAAAAGGGGTCACCTCGGAACCTTGCGATAACTGCTCTTCCTGCACGGAGATCGCCAGCGGCCACTCGATGGACGTTTTGGAAATTGACGGCGCGACCCACACGCAGGTGGATCAGGCGCGAGACCTGACGCAGCTCGCGCGCTATACGCCCGCTCGCGACCGTTACCGCGTCTTCATAATTGACGAAGTACACATGCTTTCAAAGAACGCCTTCAACGCGCTCCTGAAAACTATAGAGGAACCTCCGCCCCACGTCGTCTTTTTGCTCGCGACCACCGAGCCGGGAAGGATTCCCGAGACCATTCATAGCAGAGCCCAGCTTTTTCAGTTTCGCCCGGTCGAGCACTCGGCGGTCGCATCCTATCTGCGCCTTCTGGCCCAGCGCGAGGGGTTCTCCGCCGAGCCGCAGGCTCTCGAACTGGTCGCGCGCTGCGGAGGCGGCTCCGTTAGGGACAGCCTTACGCTGCTGGACCGGTTGCTTGCCTATTCGGAAGGCAATCTGACGGAGGCCGCGGCGGTGGAGGTGCTCGGCGTCGCCGGCCGGGAGAGCCTCTTCGCCATAATGGATTCGTTCGCTTCCTCCAACGTGGAGGCCCTTCTTTCGATACTTGACGACGGATTCGAGCGCGGCTTCGACATGGAGCGCCTTATCAACGACCTCGCCAGCCACGCCCGCCTGCTGCTTCGGGCAAGGCTTGCCCCGCAAGCTCAGATAAGCGCTGATGATCCCTCGCTGGCGGCCAGGCTGAAGGAGCAGGCGGCGCGCTTCAGCGCGGAAGACCTCATGCGCCTTTTGGACCTCTTGGCGGCCACGCAGTTCCGTTTGAAAGGGGCTCCGGATGCCAGGGCGCTCATCGAGCTTCAGCTCTCGAAGGCGGCGCTTCTTCCGCGGATTCTGCCTTTGGAGCAGATCCTTTCTGGAGCAGTGCTGCCACAACTTCCGCCATCTAACCAAGTCCCGGCTCCCGAGCCGGTTGCGTCCCCGAAGGCCGAAACGATTGATGAAGCCCCGGACCCGCCCACGGAACGGGAGGAATCCCTGCGCTTCACGGGGATCATCCCCTTCAAGCGGATGGACGAGGCCGAGGCGGTCTCCTACGAGCTCAACGACGAGCGCGCGGCGCGGTTCCGCGAGGCCGCCTGCGACCGTTTTTTCCCGGCGCGCGCCGTGCTTGAAAGCGCTGCCATATCCCTGGACCCGGAGGGAATCCTCCACATCTCATGTTCCAACGGAGGCTCGAAGGCGGGCATGGACTTTCTATCCAGCCCCGGCCGCTTGCGCGAGCTTGAGGAACTGGCGAGAGAAATCGGTTATCCCGGCCCAATAACCGTCGAACGGTCAAACGGCGATGGGGATCAAGCGCTGGAAGCCGGTTCGGAGAAACAGCCGCCAGAAGGAAAGAAGCCGGAACAGGACGAGGCCGTCCGCAACGTTCTCAAGGTCCTGGGCGGGCACGTGATGAAAGTTACTCCACTAAAGATTGAAGCCGATGGAGCGGAGGATACGCATGACGAACCTGAATAAGCTTCTAAAGCAGGCGCAGAAAATGCAGGAACAGGTGCAGCAGGAGATGGCCTCGCTGGAAGTTGAGGAGTCCGCGGGTGGCGGCATGGTTACGGTCAGGATGAACGGCCACAAGCTGTTGCTTCGCGTCACCCTGGACGCGACGCTTCTGGCTCCCTCCGAAAAGGAGATGCTTGAGGATCTCATAGTGGCCGCCGTGAACGGCGCGTCCAACAAGGTAGATGAAACGATCCAGCAGAAACTGGGCGGGCTTGCCGGCGGGCTTGGCTTGCCTGGAATGTGACCTGAGGGAAAGATGATAGATGAGGGATGATGGATGAGAGATGATGAACGAGGGATGCTAGATGGCTGATACCGCTCCAAAGTCCTTCCCCGCGCCGCTCGCGCGCTGTCTTGGCGAACTTGAGAAGCTTCAGGGAATCGGCCACAAGTCGGCGCTGAGAATCCTTTACGGCCTTTTGGCGCGCGGCCCCGAGGCGTTTAATTCGCTGGCCGAATCGCTTCAAGCCGTGCCCCTGCTGGTTGAAAGGTGCCCCGAATGCCGCGCTTTTCGCGAAGCCGGGCAGCCGTGCCCCTTATGCCAGGACGAGCGGCGCGACAGGAGCGCCTTGTGCGTCGTAGAGAGCGCCTCGGACCTTTCCCTAATCGAGGCGACCGGCGAATTTCGGGGCCTCTACCACGTCCTGGGAGGCCTTCTATCGCCTTCAAAGGGGGTGCGGCCGGAAGACCTCGGCTTGGACGAGCTTCCGGCAAGGCTAAAGGCAAGGGCAGTCACGGAGGTTATCCTGGCGACGCCTCCAACCGCCGAGGGAGAGGCAACGGCCTCCTACGTCGCCTCGCTGATAAGCGCCCCGGGCGTCCGGGTTTCAAGAATCGGCTTCGGCATTCCCGTTGGGAGCGACCTTCAGTACAGCGACTCCCAAACGCTTTCGAGGGCGCTGACCGGAAGAAGGGATTACCGTTGAACCGCTCTTGCAACCAAAGCCGATCCGTGTTATATCTGCCTGCACTGGAGGATGGCCATGGGCGCGTCCGACCTCATTCTGTATGAGGAAGAGTTCCAGAAAATCAAGGAGGTAATCTCCAAGCTCCGCGTGGACGCCAACGCCAACGTGGTTTTCCTCGTTGACAAGAACGGCCAGCAGATAGCGGCCACGGGCGACATCGAGAGCCTTGACACCACTTCGCTCGCCTCCCTCACCGCCGGCAACGTCGCGGCGACCGATGGCCTTGCCAAGCTGATCGGCGAGAAGGAATTCTCCGTCCTTTTCCACGAGGGCGAGAAGGACAACATTCACATCTCGATCGTCGGCGGGAAGGTCATCCTGGTCGTCATTTTCGATGAGCGCTCTTCCCTCGGGCTGGTGAGGCTGAGGGTCAAGAGAAGCTCCGAGGAGCTGAACAGGGTCTTCAAGCAGATCCTTGAAAAAACGGAACGCGAGAAGGCATCGGGAAAGGCCGCCTTCGAGTCGCCGTTTGCCGAGATCACCGACGAAGACATAGACGCGCTTTTCAAAGACTAGAGGCCGCTGATGTCGTTTATCAACTACTCCTCGCGAGAGATCAACTGCAAGATCGTTTATTACGGCCCAGGCCTTTGCGGAAAGACCACGAACCTTCAGTACATCTACGAAAAAACCAACCCGACCGCCAAAGGGAAACTTATTTCCCTGGCGACCGAGACGGACAGAACGCTCTTCTTCGATTTTCTCCCGCTCGATTTGGGAACCGTCCGCGGCTTCAAGACCCGCTTCCACCTTTACACCGTCCCCGGCCAGGTTTTCTACGACGCCTCAAGGAAGCTCATTTTGAAGGGAGTTGACGGGGTGGTTTTCGTGGCCGACTCCCAGGAGGCTCGCGGGGACGCGAACGTTGAGTCCATCCAAAACCTCGTCTCCAACCTGCAAGAACACGGCTTCGACTTGAAAACCATTCCTTACGTGCTCCAGCTCAACAAGAGGGATCTTCCCACCGCCATGCCTCTTGATGAGATGCTAAAAGCGCTGAGGTTCAAGGACGAGCCCTATTATGAAGCAGTGGCGGTGAAGGGCATCGGCGTCTTTGACACGCTCAAAGCGTGCGCCAAACAGGTGCTTTTGGAGCTATCCAAGCGCTGAGTAGCGCAAAGGACAATTTTAAATTTTCAATCACTGCTGTCCAAAACAATTTTCCCGGCGATGCTTAATGTAGCAATCATGGGACTTTGAGGGCATGAGTCGCTCGGTTTAGAAACGAGGTTCCCAGGAACCACGACGAAGGCGC
>JAEMPZ010000043.1 GCA_022759065.1 Acidobacteriota bacterium
CCTGACAATCTTGGGGCCGGAACAGCTACCTTGCTCGATATCTTTGTTCCCTCTCCTAGCTGGCCGTAATTATTGGCGCCCCACGCCCATACTGTTCCGTCAGATTGCAGGGCAAGGGAATGAGCCTCGCCTGCCGCTATGGCTGTAACAGCGCCCATGAGGCCCGAGACACGGACCGGGACAAGGCTTTGGGAGGTATTGCCATTTCCAAGTTGGCCGAATGTATTATTCCCCCAGGCCCAAAGCGTCCCATCGCTTCTAAGGGCGAGAGAGTGCTCAAGGCCGCCCGACAGCCTTATGACGCCAGTGAGGCCCAAAACCTGAACGGGAATTGCGCTGTAACCGAATTTCCCGTCGCCAAGTTGGCCGTAAAAATCATCTCCCCAGGCAAAAGCCTTCGCGCCACGGGTAAGAGCGGTGGCCGGGAGGGCCGCTGAGAATGCCAAGGGAAAGAGCGCGCACAGGAGAACGGCGCAGGCAACGCGAAATTTGCCAGCAACCATTTATCGCCTCCTACGGGTTAGAATATATGTCCAAGAAGCGTCCAAGTCAAAGGCGCGCCCGGCGGGCAACAAATATGCGAACGCTCAGGCGCTCTTGGCCTTGTCCTGCGTGGGCCCTTTGCAGCCCTTGGTGGGGCAGGCGATCGTGGCTTCGGCGCCGCGGCGCTTTTCAACGAGGTAGGGGCTTCCGCAAATATCGCAAGAGCCTTTGACGGGCTTGTCCCACGAGAGGAAGTCGCACGCCGGGTAGCCGGTGCAGCCGTAAAAGACTTTGCGGCTCTTTGAAAAGCGCTTCGCCAGGGGCTTTCCACACTTCGGGCATGGAATCTCCAGCGCCTCTTTCTTTATGTACTTGCACTTCGGGTAGTTGGAGCAGGCGACGAAGGCGCCGTAGCGCCCGTGCTTCTTGACAAGGGGGCTTTTGCACTCGGGACACTTTTCCGCAAGCAGCTCGTCCTGGTGAACCACGGCTTTGCCTTCCTTGTCGCGGCGGATCTTCTTGGTGTTCTTGCAAGCCGGGTAGTTTTCGCAGGCGAGGAAAGCGCCGAACCGGCCCTGCTTCATCACCATCTTGTGGCCGCACTTCTCGCAGACTTCAGCGCCCTTGGGCACTTCCATCGAGGCCTCGTCGGCCAGCGGCCGGGTGTTCTTGCATTCGGGGTAGCCGGAACAGGCAAGGAACTTCCCAAACTTTCCTACCTTGAGGACCATGGGGCGGCCGCATTTGTCGCACACTTCATTGGTGGCTTCGCCGTTTGTCCTGAGATTGGCCATGGCTCCCTTGGCAGCCTCCAGTTCTTTTTCAAAGCCCTTGTAGAATCGCTTCAAAAGGGCGAGGCGGGGCTCCTTGCCCTCTTCCACCTTGTCGAGCTCGGCCTCCATCGAGGCCGTGTAGCCGACGTCAAAAAGCGCCGGGAAGTGCTTTACCAGAAGCTCGCTGACAACCTGTCCGAGGCCGGTGGGCTTGAGCCACGCCTGCTCCTTCACGACGTAGTCCCGCTCCTGAATAGTGGAGATGATGGCGGCGTAAGTGGAGGGGCGGCCGATGCCGTTTTCCTCAAGCGCCTTCACCAGCGTCGCCTCGGTATAGCGCGGCGGCGGCTCGGTGAACTTCTGCTCCGACTGCAGGTCCAAAAGCGTTAGAGATTCGCCTTCTTTCAGCGGCGGCAGCGCTCCTTTGCCCTCGCCCTCCTCCTCGGCCTCCGCTTCGTAAGCCGCTTTGAAGCCGGGGAAAACCAGCACCGAACCCTGGGCAAGGAAAAGGGCGTCGCCGCACTGTATCTGGGCGCGGGTGTTGTCGAAAAGGGCGTCGGCCATTTGGCTCGCGACGAATCGCTTCCAGATGAGCTTATATAGCGCGAACTCCTCGCGGCCGAGGTATTCTTTTACCGAATCGGGAGTCCTCGTGACGTCAGTGGGCCTGATCGCCTCGTGGGCGTCCTGGGCCGCTTTTGCCGGCGCGTAGGAGCGGGGCTTTGGAGGCACCAGCTCCTTGCCGAACTCCTTTGCGATAAAATCGCGGGCTTTTTCGACAGCCTCCGGAGCCAGGCGCGTGCTGTCGGTACGCATGTAGGTAATGAGGCCGGCCGTTTCGCCCTTGGCAAGGTCCACGCCCTCGTACAATTTCTGGGCGATGGACATGGTCCTCTTGACCGGGAACTTCAACATTCGAGCAGCCTCCTGCTGGAGCTTGCTCGTGGTGAAAGGCGGAAGCGGGGAACGCTTCTGCCGCTTTTTCTCGACGCTGGCGACCACCCACGGCTTGCCTTCGAGCGAGGAGCGCAAAGCCGCGTTTTGCTTCGCGTTTTCTATGTTGGCCTTCTCTTTGGCGACGTGGGTGAGGCGCGCTTGGAAGGCCCGTTTCGCCTCTCCCTCGAGAGTGGCGCTCAAGACCCAGTATTCGCGGGGCTGGAAGGCGCCGATTTCCGCCTCGCGCTCGCATATCATTCTTAGCGCGACGGTCTGGACGCGCCCGGCCGAAAGCCCCTTCTTGACCTTGTCCCACAATAAGGGGCTCACCTTGTAACCGACGAGCCTGTCAATGATGCGCCTGGCTATCTGGGCGGAAACCTTGTGAGGGTCAATTTCCCTCGGCTCTTCAACGGCCTTTCGGATGGCTGGTGCGGTGATCTCGTGAAAAAGCACGCGCCCGATCGGCTTTCCGGTGTCTTTCAGGATTTCGCCCAGGTGATAGCAGATGGCCTCTCCCTCGCGGTCGGGGTCGGCCGCCAGGAGGATATTGTCGGCCCTCTTCGCGGCTCCGTGGATTTCGGAGACCACTGTTTTTTTGCTGGGCAAGATGGCGAAGCTCGGCGCGAAATCCTTCTCGACGTCAACGGCTATTTTCTTGTCCGGAAGATCCCGGACGTGGCCCATGGAAGCCTTGACGTTGAAACCTTTGCCGAGATATTTGCCTATGGTTTTGGCCTTGGCGGGGGACTCGACGATCAAAAGCGTGGATGCCATATTTTTCCCTTCTCTCCTCATGCCGGCTTGGGCGTAATGAGGGCGGTTCGGATCTTCAACGGGAACCGGCGCTAGCGAGTGCGTAGCGCATCCCCGGCAATTCTACACATGCCCCAGCAATTTTCAACTCTATGAGAGTCGCAAGCACTTTTGAGGCGGGCCATCCGGTGGCCTCGCAGAGGGCGTCCACGCTTCTCGGCTCGTCCGCCCGAAGCTTCGCGAGAAGAAACCCCGCATCCCCTTCAGGCCGCCGGCGAATCTCTTCCGTCTCGCTCAGGGGCCTAAGCGCGCTTCTGAGGTAGGCAGGCATCTCCTCCAAAATATCTTCCGCCCGCTGTGCCAGCTTGGCGCCTTTTTGGATCAAGGTGTTCGGGCCGACGCCCATCCTCGACGTAATGTTATGGGGGACGGCAAAAAGATCGCGCCCCGTTTCAAGAGTGAAACGGGCTGTTACAAGCGAACCTGATCTTCCATCAGCCTCAACAACGACGGTACCCCATGCTATTCCCGCGATGATCCTGTTTCTGACTGGAAAGTTGCGGGGGAGCGGCGGAGTCTCTGGAGGGTTCTCCGTTACGATTGCACCGCCTTGCTGGATGATTCGGTCATAGAGCCCTTCATTTTCTTTTGGATAGACCACGTCAATGCCGGTGCCAAGAACCGCGACCGCGCGGCCCTTGATGGCAAGAGAACCTTCGTGGGCGGCGGTATCAATCCCGCGTGCCAAACCTGAAACAACCGAGCACCCGGCGCGCGCCAAATCGGCGCCAAGCATGCGAGCCACGTTCTGCCCATAAACGGTCGAAAGGCGGGAGCCGACCACGGCCACGGGCGGAAGGCCGAACACCTCGCTAGAGCCGCGCAGATATAATGCCGGCGGAGGGTCCGGTATCTCTCGAAGCAAGGCCGGATAGCGAGCGTCGGGCCACGCGATGATTGAAACCCCGGACGCCAAAGCCTGCTCGTCCTCCCTCCTACATTTCTCAATGTCCAACTTGGCAAGCGCCTTGCTTATCTTAGGGTCGGCCCCTTTGGGGAGCCGCCCCGCGGTCAACGAAGAGATGGCCTCTTCGTCCTGAAAAAGGCGGGCGCGATCGGAGGTAGATATGGCCACCAACCGAGCAAGAGCAGAAAAGATGAGGGGGTCTGCCAAGGCCGCTCCTTTCAAGCAGGCAATAAAGGCTATAACACAGGGAACCGCCCCAGCGCAAGCGGCAGGGCCCGA
>JAEMPZ010000271.1 GCA_022759065.1 Acidobacteriota bacterium
AGGCGCAGAGACACAGAGAAGCGTTAAGGGAAAAGATGCAAGGCGCAAGCACGCCTAGAACACGGAGGAAAGGAATGGCTATGGCTGGAAATTTTTCCTCCTTGCTTTAGCCCCCCGTAGTTTGCCTGGTGCGCGGGCCACGGAGGAAGAAGAAGCCTATTAACCACAGATGAACACGAATGAACACGGATAGAAAAGTAAGGCGTCAGGGGTTAGGGGCAGAATTCAGGCGTGAGGCGGCGATCTTGCCCTCATCCCTCATCTATCATCCATCATCCGCAAATGAACGCGTATTAGCTCGGGCCTTCCTCGCGCCTTCGGCGCTCTTCGGAGCCGCATTTCCCCCGCTTTCCTCTTCGCATCGCTTAGGAATGCGGCCTACAGCATGCCCACGTGAAAGTAATTTGGGGCGGGTGTGTATGGCTGCCAGTCTTACCCTTTGTGTCCTTTGTGCCTTTGTGGTGAATTCCTCGATCATTCCGCCATAGCGAAACCTTCGGTGGATTTTGTCGTATACTTAGGGCGATGGGCGGGGTTCTTGAGGTCCGCGACATCCACGTGAACTACGGCGCGACGCAAGCGCTCAGGGGCGTTTCGTTCGAGGCGCGCGAGGGCGCTGTGGGGCTCTTGGGACCGAACGGCGCGGGGAAATCAACGCTCATCATGGCGCTTTTAAATCTCGTTCCTCTCTCTTCCGGCTCTTTCACGCTCTTCGGCCAGCAAAGCGGAAACCTCGGGGCCGCGCTGCGAGACAGCGTGGGCTACGTGCCGGAGAGCCAGGGCATTCGTTCCGGCATGTCAGGCGTCGCGTGGGTCGCGCTTTTGGGCGAGGTTTCCGGGCTTCCGCGCCAGGCCGCCGTCGAGCGCGCTCATGAAACGCTTCAATACGTGGGGCTTGGCGAGGCGCGCTACCGCGAGGCGCAGACCTACTCAACCGGAATGCAGCAGAGGCTGAAGCTCGCCGCGGCTCTAGTTCACGACCCGAAGCTGGTCCTTCTGGACGAGCCGACGGCCGGCATGGACCCGACGGGCAGGGACGAGATGCTCGACCTTTGCCGGGACCTTGTCAAACAGGGCAAGACCCTGCTTTTCTCGACCCACATCCTCAAAGACGTCGAGGCCGTCTGCTCGCAGGTGGTCATCCTTCATAAAGGGCGCGTGGTGGCATCGTCGGGCCTTCAAGACTTGACGCGCTCGCAAGCGCAGCATTTTCTCGTGCAGTGGGAGGGGCGCCGCGAAGAGTTCGTGGCCGCCTGCGAAAAGGCCGGTTGGCAGGCGGGGGACGGACAGAACAATCTGGTCAAGGTCGTCCTGCCCATGGGAACGGAGCCGAAGGACATCTTCTCAATGGCGTCAAAGCTGGACGGTTCGATTCACAGGTTCGTCCGCGAACAAACCTCGCTTGAAGAGGTCTTTCTCGAAGCGTTGGCAAAGGAGAGCGCCTGATGCCGGTCTTCGACCAGGGATACCAGACGTACGCGGGGCCAAGGCGCGGCTTGGGGCGCAGGTGGATTCCCGTCTGGCGCGAGGAAGCGGCACCCTACCTGCGCAAGCGTTATTTCATTCTGCTTCTGATCGTCGCGTTTCTGCCGTGGCTTTTCGGCGGAGTTGGCCTGAGCTTCCTCACCTCTCAGGCGGCAAGCCTCGATTGGGCGAAAGAGATTATCTCAAAGCTTCCCAAGATGGACGAGGCGTGGGTCGCGAAACTGCTGACCCTCGGCTGGAGCAATTTCCTCCTGGCTATCGTCTGCGTCTGGGCCGGGGCCGGTTTGGTGGCGCGCGACCGGAAGGAACAGACGCTCGAGGTCTTTCTGGGGAGGGCGCTTGGCCCCGTGCAGTACCTCTTTGCAAAAGGGGCGGCGCTCGGAGTCTACCTTCTCTTCTTCACTTTTGTGCCGGTGGTTTTGCTTGTAGCTTTTCACGTCGGCCTGACCGGCGACCTCTCTTTCCTATGGCTCCACTCAAGGACGTTGTGGGGGACTCTCCTTTATACGGTCCTCGGCCCCGGCGCGCTGGTTGTTTTCACTCTGGCGCTGTCGTCGCTTAGCCGCTCGCCGCGCGTCGTCGGCCTCGCCTTGATCGGCGTTCTCTTTTTCGGGCCTCCAGCGTCGGGCATCATCTGGGCGATAACCAAAAGCCCCCTCGCCTGGACGTTCGGGATACTCGTCGAATTGAAGGCCCTCGGCTACCACTGCCTCGGCGTGGCCCCCGATCCCGAGATATCGGCGCTTCACTCCACGCTCTACTTTGTTGCGCTCATTCTCTTCAGCCTTGGCATCCTCTACGTCCGCTTTTCAAAGAGGGGAGTGCTGAGATGATCCGCGTAGCGAGCGCCTCCAAGTGGTACGGCCTCGTGGTGGGCATCAACCGGGTCAGCCTGACCATAGAGCCCGGCGTGACGGGGCTTCTTGGCGTCAACGGCGCGGGCAAAAGCACGCTTCTGAACCTGATGGGCGGCCTTTTGCGCCCGTCGTCCGGGGAAGTCACCCTCGACGGAAAGCCGATATTTGCAAATCCGGATGCGCTTCGCTCCATCGGCTACTGCCCATCGCCCGACCATTTCTACGAAGAGATGACTGGCGAAGGCTTCGTCGCATTCATGGGCAGGCTTTCCGGCCTTTCCAAGACCGAGGCGCTGAATCTCGCCAGGAGGGCCTGTTCCGAAGTGGCGCTTGGAGAGGAGAGGCTCAAGCGAATTAAAAAGATGAGCAAGGGGATGCGCCAAAAAGTTAAGATGGCGCAGGCTTTGATCCACGAACCGGATGTCCTTCTTCTGGACGAGCCTTTGAACGGGATGGACCCGCAAAGCCGCGCCCAGACCATCGCTTTCATCCGCAAGTGGGGGCAGGAGGGCAAGTGCGTCGTCGTCTCCTCCCACGTCCTTCATGAAGTGGAGGCGATGACTTCGCGAATTCTGCTTCTCCACCACGGGCGCGTGCTCGCTTCCGGCGAAGTGCCTGAGGTCAGGGAGGCGATATCCTCTCGTCCTTTGAAAGTCTTCATGCGCTGCGCGCGGGCACGGGAATTGGGGGCGGCCATCGTTTCGTGGCCCACGGTCCACTCGCTCGCCTTCGGCGGCGAGGGCAAAACCGTGACGGTGGAAGTGACCGATGCCGGCGGCTTTTATGCTTCGCTCGGGCGCTTTCTGGCCGAAAACGACATGGGGCTTGAGATTTTGAACCCGCTCGACGACAACCTGGCCGCCGTTTTCCAGTACCTGGTGGCTTGACCAAGGAGGAAGAAGTGGCATCCGAGGCGCAAAAGGCGCTCTTCTTCAACACGGCGAAGCAGATGACCCAGTCGGTGAAGGGGTTGCTCTTCCTCGCCCTCGCGCTCTTCCCGTGGATGCTGCTCCTGCTGCTCCAGCTTCTCATCTGGCGCGGCGTGCCGGTGGGATTGGGCGGCGCGACGCTCTACGGCAACCTGGTCGTGGCCTACTACATAGGATTTCTCGTCCCCTTGAGTTCTCTCTTTTTCGGCGTCGCATTGATCGCCGACGAGGCCGAGGGGGGCACGCTCCCTTACCTCTTCGGCCGTCCGGTTCCGCGCTATAAAATCTTCCTGTCCAAATTCGCCGGGATGGAGGCCGTGCTGCTTGCAGGCGCGTTCATCTCGATGGCGGGGTCGTTCGTTCTTTCGCAGATGGAGGCCGGAGGGCTTGGGCTTGCGAGCGGATTCGGCGCCTTTCTCATGGACCTTTTAGCGGTTGGCTTTGGGATGGTGGTTTACGGCGCGCTTTTCTCGCTTTTGGGCCTTGCATTCAAGCGCCCGCTCTTTGTTGGCTTCCTCATTGGCTTCGGCTGGGAAAACCTCGTGGCGTGGCTGCCAGGCTTTCTCAAGCGGCTGACCATCCTTTTTCACCTGCACACGCTCATGCCGGAACCCACGGAACCGAAGGGGCTCTTGAACCTTCTCGCCTCGACCGAGAGCAAAGCCGCCGCCATAATCTTCCTGGCGGTCTACGGTGCCGCCTTCTTAGCCGCAGGCTGCGCCATCATCCGCAAAATTGAAGCCGCCCACCTCGAACGCGAAGGCTAACCCAGCCACCACCAGCGCGCGCCAAGAAAAGACATTCTCACCACCAAGGCACCAAGACACCAAGGGCACGAAGGGCAGATGAAAGATGAAGGATGATGGATGAAGG
>JAEMPZ010000145.1 GCA_022759065.1 Acidobacteriota bacterium
ATTAGTTGACCTTCTAACTTTCTTACATTCTCACCTTCTTACTGTGCGCTTGCGCATCCGTCAACCGTCGTCCGTCTGCCGTCTGCCGTTTTTCTCTCTGGCGGCGGCGATGAAACCGCGGCTCCATTCGGGGGTTCCAACGGCGTGAAGGTGTGTGTAGGCAGCCCAAATGTTGTTGGTGATTATCGCGTCGCGGCCGCCTCCAAGCCCCGCGCCTCTTATGATGCGGCAGGCCGTGGGTGTTGGGACATCTGAAGGAACTATGGCCGAGTAATGAAACTCGTGGCCCTTGAGCCGCGTTCCCACTGGGAAGAAGGGGTTTTCGCGGTCAACTTCGAGTTCGGCGTAGCCATGGCCTTGCGGCGTTGGATGGACGGCGGCTTCCACGGGAATAGCCCCGGCCATCTGGTAGCGGCGGCCCTCCCAGTGGATGGCCCTCGAAAGAAGCATCAGCCCGCCGCACTCGGCGTAGACGGGAAGCCCGTTTTCGCAAGCGTCGCGCAGGCCTTGAAGCCACGCGGTGTTTGCGGAAAGCACGTGCGCGTGAGTTTCGGGGAAACCTCCTCCGGCGTAAAGGGCGCTGATGTCCCTTGGAAAAGCCTCATCGCGCAGCGGCGAAACGGGGACGATTTCCGCTCCGAGAGATGCAAGCGCTTCGATGTTTTCAGGATAATAAAAGGTGAAAGCCGAATCCTTTACCACCCCGATTCTTATTCGCTTTGTCCAAGGCGCCGCGGGCCTCGATTCAGGCGGCGCCCCAATGGCGGGAGCATCTTGTGCCGCGGCGAGAATCGCCTTCCAGTCGAGATTGTCCCGGCAAAGAGCCAGCACCGAAGAGGAGAGATCGCTTAGACGCGGGTGCTCCTCCGGGGTAACGAGGCCTAAATGGCGCCCCGGCAAAAGGACATCTCCGGCCCCGCGCGGCAACGCCCCCAAAACCCTCAGGCCGCAAGACTCCTCGATGGCCTGCCTGATTACGCGCTCGTGCCGTTTTCCGGCCACCTGGTTCAGGACAACTCCAGCGAAGGCCACTTGCGGGTCAAGGCGCTGGCAGCCCAGCACCAGAGCGGCGACGGTCCTCGTGACCTTCGTGGCGTTGATGACCAAAAGGACGGGCGCGCCCAAGGCCTTCGCAAGCTCCGCGGTGCTATGCGTTCCTTTTGAGTCGAAGCCGTCGTAGAGGCCGCGGTTTCCCTCTATGACATTCAGCCCCTCTCCAGTGGCGTGGCTTGCGAAGGAGGACTTGGCCTCGTCGAACCCCATGAGGTAGGTGTCCAGGTTCCGCGCCTCTCGCCCGGAGGCCCAGCGCAACCACGCGGCGTCAATGTAATCCGGCCCTTTCTTGAAGGCCGCCGCCTCCACGCCCCGCTCGCGCGCGAGAAGGAGCAGGCCGAGGCTAACTACGGTCTTGCCTGAATCTCCTGAAAGGCCGGCCACTACGAGTCTTGGAAACATAGCCATCTTCATCAAAGACCTTTCTTGTTCGCGTTACGTCAAGCGCACTTCATCCTTCATAATTCATCCTTCAACCTTGCCCCTGACAGCCTACAGCCTTCACCCCTGCCCCTTCAGTCTCCGGTTCTCCAGCGTCATGCGCCGCCATTCAAGCGCCCTCTCGGTGGCCAGGAGCACCTGCTCTTTCCTGAAGGGCTTTGTAATGTAATCGTACGCGCCCTTGCGGACGGCCTCCTGCGCCGATTCAAGGCTGCCATAGGCGGTAATTATGACAACGGGTATCGAGTTGTCTTTCTGGTGGACCCTTTCCATCACCTCGAGCCCGTCCCTGCCAAGCATCTTCAGATCGGTTATTACGAGGTCAAAATCGTTGGCCGCCATCAGCTCTTCCAATTCGAGGGGGTTGTTGGATGCCGTGACCTTATGCTCCGTACGCCCCGTTATGATCGTCTCCAAAAGGCTCAGCATGTCCACCTCGTCGTCCAGAATCAGGAGTTTCGCGCACATGGTCATTCTCCTTCCTGCTAAGCGTCCTCACGCGTCTTGTCCGCAACTGGAAGCCTCACGGTGAATGTCGTCCCGCTGGGTTCCGAGGCGGCCTCTTCCTCGTGGCGGCTCTGCACCGTCATTGTCCCTCCAGCCCTCTCTATTATGCCGTGGCTTATGGAGAGCCCCAAGCCCGTCCCCTCCCCAGGGGCCTTCGTCGTGAAGAATGGGTCGAAGATATGGCCGAGGTCCTGCTTGCGTATCCCGCTTCCGGTATCCTGAACCCAAAGCTCCGCGAAGTCGCCAGCTTGGCGCGTGCCGATGGTTAGAACGCCGCCGTTTTTCATCGCGGCCCTGGCGTTCGTGATGAGATTTAAAAGGACCTGCCCCAATCCCTGCGGGTCGCCCATCACCCTTGGCAGCCCCTCCTGGAGTTCGGTTTTGCAGATGATTTTCTCGGTTAATAGCGTGTTCTGGACCATGGCCACCACGCGCTTGACCTCTTCGTTCATGTCCGAGGTTTCGTCGCGCTGTTCGGGGATCCGCGCGAAGCGGCTGAGGTTCTCCACGATCTTCTTGCAGGCCAATCCCTGCCGCTCGATGATCTTCAGCTGCTCGTGCCCTTCGGCGCCTTCCGGGATTTTTTCAAGAAGGAGATCGGTGAAGCCGAGGATGATCGCGATTGGGTTGTTAATTTCATGCGCCACGCCGGCCGAAAGCGTGCCCAGAGCCGCCAGGCGGCTTGAAAGGTTGATCTCCCGCTCCTTTTGCTTTTGCAGATTTCCCCAATACCGCTCGAGGCGAAGGACTGAAAATGCCCCGGCCAATATCGCCAGAAAGATGGCAGCCTGCGTGAAGAACTGGCGCATGAAGAGCGAACGGACGAGCCCGTGCACCTCGCTCGTCGGAGCGACCACCGCGACGGACCAGAAGAGGCGCGGCGGCGCCGAGTGCACTTCAACCGGGGCGTAGGCTATGAGCTTTTCGACCGGCCCGGCCTCGTCCCTGTGCCATCCTGAAACGTATTCCCCCGTCCCTTCCTGGCCTGTAAGCATTTTGTCCCGCATGATTTCGTTTATCCGCTCGAAGCCCAGCGAAGGGAACTCCTCGTGCCGCGCCATGAATGCATTTCGCCCTATGAACTCGTGCTTTGGATGAGCCAGAAAAGTCCCCTCGCCGTCAATGACCCAGGCATAGCCGGTTGTTCCTGAGCGCGCCTGGTCAACGAATCGGGATGCGACCGCGGAGGCGTCCAACAGGAAGGCCAGGGCGCCCGCGAAGCGGCCAGGCGGGCTGGCGTGAGCCTCGTCCGGCGAAACCTGGTATGTCGGGACTGCCATGAGGAGCAAGGGCCTCCCGCCGTATTTTCCCGCCGCCGTTTTGGGCACAGAGGCCATCATTATTTTGTTGCGGTTCGCGCCATCCCGGGCCCACTTCGCCAGGCCCTCCTCGTCGAATGGCCATCTCTCCGCGCGCACGCCGCCAGTTCTGTCCATGACGCTGGAATACTTGTCCAACGACTCCCAGCGCCAGATCTCAAGAAGCTCCTCCCCCTGGATGGAGTCCATCGTGACCTTCATCCTGCTGCGCCATGACGGCGACTCTGAAAATTGGATTGAGGGCGAGCTGTTGAGAACCATCAGTTCCCGGCGCAGGAAGTCCAGATCCTGGCGTATCAGCGCCGAGAGGTTCTTGGCCAAAACGAGCTGCTGCTGGTTGAACTCCTCGGTTATCACCTGCCTCATTTTTCCGAAGGAAACCAGGCCAAGCACGAAGGCCGCCACCAAAAGAATCACGGTTGCCGCCATTCCTATGTAGGGCACTATCCTCCTGGTTTTAGCCAGCCCGGATGTCATTGCGTCTCCTTTTTGTCGCCAAAGCCGAAGGTCAGGTCGCCACTCTCGTACGCGGACAGCGCCTTTTCCAAAGAAAGGTCGTCTTGGAGCATCGTGTCCGCCTGGCGGGTAGCCACCAGCAACCCGCCAACCACCCTCAGCTTCTCTTCAATCTCCATCTCGGAGTCCCCTTCGGTTCTCGCGAAGAGCGCGTCCCCCTTTGAAGTCACCCTGAACCCCCGCCCCTCCAGCACCTTTGAAATCAGGGAGGCCCGCCGCTTTTTCCCGGCCCCGTTCGCCGCCCCGCCCGGAAACAGGAAGCTAGCGTAGTTAGATGCCGGACCGCCGCCGATGCGGGCGTC
>JAEMPZ010000234.1 GCA_022759065.1 Acidobacteriota bacterium
ATTTCCAACTTACTACCGCGAAAAGTGGCTACTTGGTTCACACGGTTGGCGTGACCGAAGTTATCACCAATTAACAGCTTATTATACAATTAGTTACCCAGCCTGATTCGTCCACTTAGATGGCCGCTGTGTACCTGGTTCCTCTATTTGATTCCACCGATGTTTGGACAAGTCCGGCTTAACCAATTGATAACTATAGGAAAAGCCAGCGACGACTTTGTTTGGCACAAGCTTTGCTTCTTCAAAGCACCTGCGAGGAGGCAAGCTATGCAAAAGAGATTTTTGTGGGTTGTTTTGAGCGCCTTGCTATTTTGGAGCGGCGGCGTCTTTGCGCGCACTGGAGTTGCCCTTATTCACGGCAAAGGCGGGGCAAGCTTGGCCAACGCCTCTACGGCCTGGGACTACTGGACGTCGCCGATGATTTCCGCAGTGACAAAGGGTTACGCCGTGCCATACCTTGTTTGCCACTACGACGGCACGCAGTACATGTGGGTGGCGGCGAACCAGGTGGCTGACCAGCTCTATGATTTTATCAATGCCCAGGGCATCACCGATCTTGTCCTGGACACACATTCATTCGGCGGCACCGTCACCCGTTGGATTTTTTCAAATCCCAACTACTATTGGAAATATGCCAAAATCATAAGCGTGACGAGGTGGGTGAACACCATCGCCGGCCCCCACAAGGGTTCCGAGGCGGCCGACCTCGCCGGGACTCTTTCCGGCTCATGGCTCACCGGTTGGCTTGTTGACCTCGTAGGGGAAAACACCGACTCAACGAAGAACTGCCGGACCTCTTGGATGGCCTACTACAACCAGTATTACCTATACGGAACGGCGGGACGGCCCGCTCTCCCAAAGCCCTTCTATACTATTTCAGGCTGGGGCCTGTTTAACGATTGGGCTCACGCCGAGGACTTCGGCCTTGCGGCATTATCCGCGGCTGCCAGTTTGCCGGGCGATGATGATGGCATGGTAGCGCAGTACTCTGCCGAGGCGATCGGGACGCTCTGGTTCCGCACCGAAGCGAACCACCATCACAACCGCCGAAACGACTTCAAACCCATCGGCACCTATCTCAGCTACGACTTCTAAGGGGGATGAGCCATGCGAGATAAAAGCTTAAAAATGGCCTTGCTGGTACCACTCTTCGTATTGGCTGCTTCTCTCCTTGCCTTTGCAGCCTCTCCCGCCGGAAGCCAGGCGCAAGGTTTTGCTCCAGGCACCGTTTACGAAAAGCCATCCGCGCCGGTCCAGGTCTCGGGCCTCGATGCTTTCGTGGTTGACGCCACGGCAGCCAAGCAGGCATCGGTGACGCTCAGGGGGCCAGACGCCGTCGTGGTAGTTTGGCCGGTTGGCGCTTCGGTGCCCGAAACCGCCCTTAGCCTGTCGCCCCCCGCCAAAGGAGCCGCCGGTTACCGTGCCGCCCAGGCCGCGGCGAGCTTCACCAACATGCCAGCCGAAGGGCTTCCTGAATTGGTTGATTTGCCGCCATTTGCCTCGATGGCAAAGGTGAGCGCCTCTTCTCCAGGCCAGTACACGCTGGACCTTTCAAAGGCCCAGAGCGGCGCCAAGGCGTATATGGTGGCCGTAAGGGATGGTTCACAGGTGCGTTTGGCTGTAAGCCTGGCGCGCCTTTCCATTTCGGCAAGCGGCAGGCAGGTGATCGAGGCCAGGCTCTATGATGCTTCTAACAATACCCCCCTGACAGGCTTTAGGGTCGAAGCGCGCCTTCGAGAGGGCGCCGGGAAAGCATCATTGCCAATACGTCTCAAAGACGATGGAATCGCCCCGGATAGAAACGCCGGCGATGGTGTTTACGCAGCTTTTCTTCCTCAAGGACGGCCTGGCGAAATGGCAGACGTCAAGGTTGACGCCTACGGAACATGGCAGGGATTGCCTTTACACCGCGTCGCGCAGACAGCATTCGGCCGCCAGGGAGGCCAGGTTTCAATCCAGTCGGTCGGCGCCCCCATCATCTCGCGCGATGAAAAACAGGAACTTGAATCGTTGCGCCTGCCCGTGCGCCTTTCGGTATTCAAACCGGGCAACTACCGCGTGCAGGCGGTCTTGACAGGCGGCTCGCCTGGCGAGGAGGTTCTTGTCGCCTACGCCAGCACCGAAGCCAACTTGGCCAGGAGCGGCGAAGTCATCCTCGAATTTCCAGGCGACACGCTCGCGCGGGCCGGCGTTGAGCCGCCCTTCGCCGTCAGGGACGTTTCGGTCGTAAGCCTCGACAAAGTTGAAGTCGAGGACACGCTGGATCAAGCCGGCAGCGTGGGAGGTTTCACGCTTTCAGAGTGTCCAGCGCCCAGGCAGGCACTGGAAGCTTCGCCCAAGCGTAATGTGCCATGAATAGGCGGCGCATGAGACTGGCGCTTTGGGATAATGCCCAAGGCCATTAAGAGAAAAACTTTGCTTAGCCTTTTCGGGAAGCGCTGGAGGCGGGTCATGTCTGGTTTAGCCGCAACGTTGAGAAGCAGCCGGCGGTCATGCATATTGAATCGGCTGGCTGTTCTGGCCATCATGTCAGGAATGCTCGTATGGTGCGGCGCGGTTTACGCAACCACTATTGTCCATGGGCCACGCATTGGGTTGGTCACCGGAACGGCGGCGACCATCTATTGGGACACCGACACGGCTGGTGTTGGGACTGTCAGTTGGGGGACAACCAATAGTTACGGCTCCTCTCTGGCTGAAACTTCCTCCGTCACCGCGCACAGGCTTACCATCACTGGCCTGGCGGGGGGCACGACTTATCATTACAAAGTGGCGACGGGAGGCGTTTCGTCAGCCGATTACACTTTCTCCACGGCGGTGCCAGCCGGCACTGATTTTACGTTTATCACGATGGCGGACAGCCGTGGCAATTCGGCATCGGCGGACGAGCAAGGGCTTCCGCAGTCTTTCATCAACATAATTACCCGCGCAACCGCCGCTCACGCGTCATTCGCCCTTTTCGGTGGAGACATGTTCTACGGAAGCTCCACGCAGGCTACACAACAAATTCTCTACGACGAATTCAAAATAGCGACGGATCCTCTGGCCCACACTACTCCGTTTCTCGTTGCCGTAGGCAACCATGAGATGGATTTTACGAGCTATTCTACCATCGACATGTTCAACCAGGAGTTCGCGCAGCCGCAGACAGGCCCGTCGGGCTACCCCGGCACCGTTTTCTCTTTTGACTGGGGCAACACTCATATTGCCATCGTTGATACGTGCCACGTCAACACGAGCGCCAATTGTGGTGGCGGCACGAATAACTGCATGTATTACATGTTCGACGACATGCTGACGTGGCTCGACCAAGATTTGGCCTCCGCCCAGTCGCGCGGTGTGCGCCATATTTTCGTGATGGGCCACTCGCACGCTTACGCCGATCCCTCTTGGACGCTTAACTACATGGGTAATTACCCCACGCAACGGGACAAATTCTGGACTATCCTCGCCAATCATAAGGTTGACGCTTACATTTGCGGCCACATACATGAATTCCATGACAACCTAGGCCAGCAAGGGGTGGTCCAGTGGCTCAACGGCAACTCCGGTGCGGGCACCGGTCCTTACAATTGGACCCTTTGGCAGATTCATGGTGACACGGCGACCGCCACGCTGTACGATGACTCTGGAGCCCAGATTACCCAGCTGGCGATACAAAGCTCCCAGGGCGGCGGGTGCACCTCGCCTACGGTGAGCGTCAGCAGCCCTGCGGGCGGCGCGACGGTTACCGGCGTCGTGACGCTTGCTGCAAGCGTGAGCGCCTCCCCAGCGCCAACCCAGGTGAGCTTCGCCGTGGATGGAACGACGGTTGCGACAGTTACCTCCTCGCCGTGGAGCGCAAGTTGGAACAGCGCGAGCGTAGCCAACGGCAGCCACACGGTGGTCGCCACCGCAGTCAATTCCTGCGCCAGCACCACGTCTTCGGCCGTAAGCGTGACGGTTTCCAACACGTCCGCCACTTACTCTATCTCGGGCACAGTCAGCGGCGCTGCAACATCAGGCGTTACGATGACCTTGAGCGGCGCAGCCAGCAAGACCACGACGACGGCCAGCGATGGCACCTACACCTTCAGCGGCCTTGCCAACGGCAGCTACACCGTGACGCCTAGCAAGTCC
>JAEMPZ010000221.1 GCA_022759065.1 Acidobacteriota bacterium
CAAAGCGGTAGCAAGCTACCGCAGTCCAAAGCCGCTCGCTTCGCTCGCGGCCTCCGATTGCCGCCATCCTTGCTTGTCCTGAATCTGTCATTGCGACGCTGGCGAAGGCTAGCGGAAGCAATCCCTCTTTCCCGTCATTCCGGCGACCAGCGGGAGACCGGAATCAGACGGCGCATCACTGATGAAAATCGATCTCCTGATTCAATCTTGAGTATTCACCATCCAATCTTGGCATTGGTTGTGCCGCCTGATTAGACGATTTCCGCGTAGAAGGCATGCGAGTTAAGAGGGATCGTGGCTCATATTGTGCGTTACATTGGTTACCTTGCAAGCCGCAACAATGATGTGGTGATCTCGTCCGACCTCGACGCCTCCAATTTTGTAGATGAGAATGTAGTCGCCGCCAGCCGGAACGTTCATGAAGGCAAAATTGCCTCTGTCAAAGGTAGTGGTCTTCATGATCTCCCATAGCTTGCCGTCGTCACCGGCTTTCGCAAGCACGACTTCTAGCGGATATTCTACCGAACCGGTATCGTCGCTAAACCAGCCCGCGATCATTCCGTTCTGGCGGGTTCCAGTGTCATCGCCATAGCATGGCCATTGAGGTTCATTTGGCGATGCCTGCGCCACCAGTGGAATAGCCAGCATTCCAAGGATTGCCAGCATTAAGATCTTAAGCATGAGACACTCTCCTTACAGGGCCACCGCTCACCTGCCCGTTAGGCCCGCCACATGCATTTCCCAATTCACCATTCGCCTTACCCTATCGCCCGTCTGCCATCTCTCGTCTACCGTCTATCGTCCGCCGTCAACCGTCTGCCGTCTTACGTCTCTCGTCTAACGTCTAACGTCTTACTCCTGACTCCTAACCCCTAGCGCCTGACTTTCCTCCCTGACCTCCCTGTCCTCCCTGTGTTTCTACCTTCAGTGGCCCGAAGCTTCGCGCGCTTTTTGGCGGGTGATGTTCATTACTCTCAGCGCTACGTTGGTGCCGCCTTGAGCGCGGTATACGAGGCGCAACTGGTCGCCCTCTAGCGGGGTGGCGCCGATTTCCGCGCTGCTGATGTCAAACGTCTGGGCTTGGGCTTCCGGCCTTGCCTCGTCTTTGAGAACAATGGTTTTGCCGTCCGAGGCCACTGAGACGACGGTGCCCTGCACAACCGGAGCCGGCGGCGAGCAGGCCGCCAGGAGAAGCAGGAGGATGAGCATTGCGAGAACGCCTAGATTGCTTGGTTTCAAGGTCCGGCCTGTTGTCATCTCAATGCCCTCCTCGCCCTAAGCTCCCTTGCCGCGCCCTTGATCATGCCGACGATGACCACCAGCGTCATCGCACTCACCGCCGTCATCACGACCCAGGAGGCGGCCGTGTTCATCTGGAGCTGTTTTAGGATGACCGAAATCATCGCGAAGAAGACCGTGCACCCGAACATGAGCCGGATGCCGTAGCCGCGGATGTATTTCGTTGCTATGGTGCCAACTTGCGCGCCCGGGGCGGCGCCAAGAAGCATGATGATGACCGCCAGCAACTCGATTCTCCCCTTCATGCCGTAAGTGAATGCGCCGTAAAAACCGGCGAGCATGACGGTGAAAAGGTCCGTGCCGACGGCGACATAGGTAGGGCAGCCTATCATGTAAACAAGCGCCGGCATCATCAACAGGCCGCCGCCTATCCCCAGGAGCCCGGCCAGAAAACCGACCAGAAACCCGACGCCGGCGGGAAGCCACAAGGAGCACTCGACCTGGGCGACGTTGAAACGGACGATCGGGGGAATCTTTATCTTGTGAAGCGTTTCGTGCCAGCGCACCGCCGAGCCGCCAGGCACGGAGCCGTTTGCCGCCGCTGACTTTTCGAGCGACCGCTTTTTGAAAAAGTCGTAGAAAACCAGAAGGCCGATCAGGAAAAGGAAGATGACGTAGACCCAGCGGATAACCGGCCCGGCCAGCCCAAGCCTTTCCAGGTACATGACCAGCCTGGCGCCGCACTCTATGCCCACCACGTCAAAGGCCAGCATCGCGAGCCCGAGTTTGGCATCCACGTTGCCGAATTTGGCGTGGCGGCGGGTTGAAATAATGGACTTGCCCGCCATGTGGCAAAGGTCCGTGCCGACCGCGAAGGGCATGGGAAAG
Organism: Acidobacteriota bacterium; assembly: GCA_022759065.1. Classification (GTDB taxonomy): domain Bacteria; phylum Acidobacteriota; class UBA4820; order UBA4820; family DSQY01; genus JAEMPZ01. The sequence goes on from JAEMPZ010000221.1 coordinate 2,128, forward strand.
CCGAAGATGTTGAGAGCTGGCGTCACCATCCAGGCTCCGCCCATTCCGAAGAAGCCGCCAAGGACGCCGACGGCGATGCCCAACAGAACCAATAGTAGCGGGTTGATGGAGACGCCGGAGATCGGAAGCGTGATAGTCAGCCATTCGTGCATTTAAGCCTCCTACTCCTGGCCTTCGTGCTTGCTCAGGTCCAGCCCGATGGCTCCGACTATCCAGTCCATCAAGAGGCCCAGGAAAAGCCCCATCAGTGCCGTGATGGCTATGCATTCGAGAGTGAACAGCAGCCTGTTGGTGTTGTACAGGTCGGCGATGTAGAGGTTAAACCCGCTCAAGTGGCGCGTGTCGGCCACGTGGACGAGCTTGCCCTCCTTCTCGCCGGAGGCCAGTGCTCCCAAAGGCAGCAGGAACAGGACGGCCGTGCAAGCCAGCGCCCTTATTGCTGGAAATTTTCTCTTCATTCGCTCCTCCCCATTCTAGAAAACCATCTGGTACTGTAGCCGGAACTCATACGCGTGAAAACGGGACGCGTCGTTTTGAATCTTCCGGCAGTCCGCCTGGAGCTTCGAGTTGAATCCGCTGAAGTACCAGTTGGCGCCGATTCCGGTTTCTGTTTGGCGGTCCATGAGTTTCTCGTCGTTTGGATCATAACTCCAGCGGCCGGCGAAAAGCTCCAGCCTGTTGGGAATAATAAGAAAGCCCAACTGCGCGTTGAGCCCGTTTGAGGCGGTCAGAACTCCCTTGGCGTCGAAATTATGGCGGCCGAAATACTCGCCGTACGCGGTGAACCACTTGTACTTGAACATCAAGTCGTAGCCCACCGTGTGGTACATCGCGCCAGAGGCCGGAGTGCTGTTTTGCGCGCGAATCCGTTTGTCGTTGCGCTCGTACTCGAAGCCCAAGGAGAGACGGGGCTTTTCACTCCCGTAAGGGTTGGCCTCGTCGTAACCGGCGCTGCCCCAGGGGCTGAACATGACCCGAAAATCCTGCTGGTACTTGTCGTCCGCATTGGTGTAGACGCTTCGGCCACCACCGTTGTAGAGGCCGACGCTGTATTCGAACATGTCCTTGACCGAAGATGGCCCTAGCTGGCCAGTGGCCATTATGCCCACGTCGCGAATGCTGCAGAACTGAGTAGTGACGAAGGAGCGGTCGGCAAATTGGTCTGTCTTGGTGGATGCAATGCTTTGCCTTCCGAATGGCGTCTTCCCCTGTCCCGCCCGAAGTTGGAAGAGCCCCTTGCCGTGGGTGAAGTCGTATTGGACGTAAGCATCGTCCAAGACGCCCAATGACGTGTTGGCGTTGGCCCAGTCAACCTGAAGGCGGAAAGTCAGGTCCGGCGTGTAGGCCCATCCCGTGACTTGCGTCTTGAAGCGCCTCACGGCGAAGGCTCCCTGGTCAATTTTCTCTGGATCCTGAGAATGAGTGTCGGTAAAGCGGTACTGCAGACGATTCGAGACGTTGATCTGGGCGTTTGCGAACTTGAATGTGGTCTGGCCGTCTTTCCAGGAAACTGACACGGCCTTGGGCGCGGCTTGCGCCGATGCGCCCGCTTGCAACGGCGGCTGCTGCTGCGCCTGCGGCGCTCCTTTGTTTTTCTCAAGCTCGTCCAGGCGCCTCTGGAGGGACTCGATGACGGCCTGTTGCTGCTGGAGGGTCTCCTGGGCATGGCGGAGCTGAATTTTCAGCTCTTCGACCGGATCCGTGGGAGTTTGGGCGAGGCATTGCAAAACGGGCAAGACCATAAACGCCAATAACAGAGGCACAAGCAAGAGGCGAGAACGTTTCATCCTTTTTCCCCCCGCGCGGGGCCGGACTTTGCCCCACGGTACATTGATGCGTCATTCAGGCGGGCAGTGTCAAGCGGCTTTGCCCCCTCCATCCGCCATTAGGGTCAAATGCCCCATTTCAGGGCAGGAGGAAGATGGGGCCTTGAAGGTAGGGCGGCTGATGGAGTGCTACAATGACAAAGGCTAGGGAGATGG
>JAEMPZ010000122.1 GCA_022759065.1 Acidobacteriota bacterium
CGGCGGGGTGCAGCCGCCGGTTGGCGGCCAGGAGGTTCTTGAGCGACCTGCGCCCGTCCAAGGTCAGGGTCTGCCGGTGGGAGAGGAGGGTGTACCGCTGCCCCTTGATGTACGCGCGGCCCTTCCCAGACACGCGGTGGTACTCGGAGCGCCGCACCTTGTGATCGTAAAACGACCGGTGCACCGTCCCGCAGGTGCCGCACGCCGTTTTTTCCCCCTCCGCACGAGCCGGAGGACGCGTGCCTTCTGGTCGCCGAAGACCCCCCGCACGGCGGTTGCGGGGCGGAAGCCTGGAAAATGGTAGGCGTCATGGAGGCGGATTCTTTTTCGCATGCGCAGAGCATGCCACATTCCCGCGACCACGAAAAGCGCTCAACCGCTTGCAACGACCGCACTTTCATGCCCGGCCCGCCCACGAATCGCCCACTCGATTACGCGAAGAGCCAGTTTCTTTTGCAGGCGATATCTGCCGACATCCAGAACTGCCCAACGATCCCACTGCAAATAGAGGGAACAAAACAACTATGATTCATCCAGCGTGCCGCCGAGCGGGGCACTTGGAGCACTATGCAGGCACGGCGCTCGAAGGCGCCCGCAGGCCGTTCTCCCCAAGTAGGAGGAACTTTTCCTTCCAGTCCTTGACCTCCGCCAGCGTGAGCCCGTGAAATCTCGCCGCATCCTATGCGGTCAATCTGCCTTCACAGCCGCCGAAGGGCATGGTGTATAATAAGCACTCTTTTGGCCTAATGCTTTATGGAGCGGGCCGAATCAAAGGATGCGGGGGAAGCTGCATGTACGACATCGAGGGTTCGTTTGACCGGCAAATTCTGGCCCTTGCGAAGGACCGTCCCACGGTCATTTTCACCGAGGCGATGGACCCGCGCGTGGTGGAGGCGGCGTGCTACCTGACGCGGTTCGTGCGCCCGGTCTTTTTGGCGCGCGAGGGGGATGTGCGGGAATTGGCGGCGAAGTCGCTCGGCCATCTGGACCAGAACCGCATCGAGTTTGCATTCTCTGAGAGCGCCTTCGTTGATATTCAGGAACGGGGCGACCTTATCGAATCGTTCGCCAAGGAATGCCTGAACACCGGTGGTTGCAGGGGGAGCGCGCGAAACATCGGCGAGGCCCGCAGGCTGGCGGCGGAGCCCGGCCGGTTTGGGATATACGCCGTTCGGCTCGGCCACGCGGACATGGTCGTGGGCGGTGCCAGGCACGAGGCGAAGGCGTTCTTCCGCCCCATGGTGGACCTTCTCGCAAACAGGCCAATCGTCGTTGAAACTGGCGTTTTCGTCCTTTCGGACGACCATCCCGAAGGCTACTTTCCCCACAACATCGTGGTTTTCGGGGACGTGGGCGTAAACGCCACCATGACTCCCGAGGTATTGGCTCATGTTGCCGTGGGCACTTGCGCCGTCGCGAGGGATTTGATCCCCGATGAAGTGCTTCCCGAGATCCACGGGGCCATAATTTCCTACTCAAACCGCGGGTCGGACGAGGGGCCGTCACCAGAGCGAATCCGCAAGGCGATGGAAATCATACCCGGCCTTTTGGCCGAGCGGATCAAGATGAACCGCCGCTATGGGACGATCCAGATCACCGGCGAGGTCAAGATGAACGTCGCGCTCTCGAAGCGCTCCGCCCAACTTTACGGCCAGGGCGCGGACGACGAGTGGGATGGGGGAACGAACGTCATCATCGCGCCGAACCTGGAGTCGGGAAACCTTTTGTACCACCTTTACTCGGTGCGGTTTCCTCGCGCCAAAAAGTTCCCGGTGCTTTTCGGGCTTGGCTTTCGCGGCGTGGACCTTGCGATGGATTGCACCCCGGAGGACATCCGCCTCGCGGTGAAAGCCTCGGTTTTGAGAACCCACCGTTTCGGCCGGTGGATACGAACTCCGAAGGACACCTTCTTCAGGCGCTACAGGGTGCTTGCGGTGAACCCAGGTTCCACCTCCACGAAAATAGCCATCTACGAAGGCACGCAAGAAGCCTTCTCCAGGGAAATCCAGCACGCGAGAGAGGAACTCGCGCCTTATGCTGGCAAAAAAATAACGGAGCAGCTCGCCTTTCGCAAAAGCGAGGTTGAGAGAGCGTTGAAAGAGGCCGGGACCAGCATCACCGAGATTGACGCCATATCGGGGCGCGGCGGGCTTCTAAGGCCGATACCGCACGGCACCTACGCGGTAGGCGAGGCGATGGTCGAAGACCTTCGCTCAGGTTACGGCGGCGACCACGCCTCCAACCTCGGAGGCGTCATCGCTTATGAACTGGCGAAACAGGCCGGCAAGCCAGCCTTCATCGTTGACCCGGTCGTCGTTGACGAAGCTCCAGACAGGGTGAAGATCACCGGCATCAAGGCGATCCGGCGGAAGGTGATCAGCCACGCGCTGAACCAGATCGCCACGGCGCGCCGCTATGCCGAGGAGAACGAGACTTTCTATGAGAAGGTCAACGTCATAGTCGGCCACATGGGAGGCGGAATCACGATCGGCGCGCACCACCGCGGCCGGTATATTGACGTCAACAACGGCCTCGACGGAGAGGGCCCCTTTACGCCGGAGCGCTCGGGCTCGCTTCCAGTCGGCGCGCTGATCGCGCTCTGCTTTTCAGGGCGTTATACGCAAGAGGAATTGAAGAGGCTCAACAAAGGGGCCGGCGGCCTTGTTGACCTGTTGGGGACTTCGGATCTAAGAGAAGTGGAACGGCGGGTCGCGGAAGGCGACGAATGGGCGGCCACCGTATTTGACGCGATGGCATACCAGATTGGCAAGTGGATAGCTTCACTCGTTCCGGCCTTTGAAGGCGAACCGGTTGACCAGATACTGCTTACTGGCGGCATGGCCCGCTCGGAGGCTCTCGTCGCCAAGATCAAGGGTTATACGTCGGCCGTGCCCTGCGGCGTCACCGTCTATCCGGGAGAAAACGAAATGGCGGCGCTTGTGAAGGGCGCCTTGCGGGTGCTCTCTGGCAAAGAGCGCGTTCGCGAGTACGCCGCCAAGGAGGAAGGCGCATGAACCCGTTAAGGACGCTGGACCAGATGGTAGCGACGCTCAAGGGCGAAGCGCCAAAGCGCGTCGCCGTGGCGGCCGGCCACGACGAGAACACTATCCAGGCCGCGGCGAGGGCGGCGGGGGAAAAGATCGCCGCCATGATTTTGGTTGGCGACGGCGGCCGAATCGCCGCCCTCTGCGTCCGTTTCGGCATTGATCCCAAGCTCTTCACGATCGTGGACGAGAAAGATGAAAAGGCGGCGGGAAAGATCGCCAGGGACATGGTGCGCAGAGGTGATGCGCAAGTCCTGATGAAGGGGATGATATCGAGCGACGCTTACATGAGGCTCATCCTTGACAAGGAGAACGGCCTTCTCCCCAAGGGGAACGTCCTGAGCCACTTGAGCGTGCTGGAGCTTCCCGCATACCAAAAAAGCCACGGCAAACTGCTCTTCGTGAGCGACGTTGCCGTCATTCCGGCGCCCGACCTCTTCGCCAAGATGAAGATGACGGAGTACTGCATCGCCGCCGCCAAGAGCTTCGGCATCGAGACGCCCAAAGTGGCGATTCTGGCGGCCAGCGAAAAGGTTTCAGAGAGGATGCCGGCGACGATGGACGCCGCCGCAATCGCGAAAATGGCCGAGCGCGGACAGATAAAGGGGGCCTTGGTGGACGGGCCCCTGGCGCTGGACGTGGCTTTGAGCCCGGAAGCATGTGCCATTAAAGGGCTGAAGAGCGTTGTTGGAGGGGACGCCGACGTGCTTATCTTCCCCAACATCGAAACAGGCAACGTCTTTTACAAGACGGCCACGCTGCTCGCCGGCGCCAAGCTGGCGGCGGCCGTCACCGGCGCCGCCGCCCCCTGCATCCTCACCAGCCGCGCCGACACCGAGGAATCCAAGTTTTACGCGATAGCCCTCGGCTGCCGCCTCGCCGCGCTGTAGGAGGCATCTTAGAGATGCCGATACGGCCGAAGGCCGAGAAAAAGAACATTTCACCACTGAGATCACAGAGGGCACGGAGGGTTAAGGGTAAAGGGTAAAGGGGGAGGCGCGTTAAACGTGACGCGAACGAAACAGGTTTTGAGTTTTGGGTTTTGAGTTTTGAGTTAAAAAA
>JAEMPZ010000166.1 GCA_022759065.1 Acidobacteriota bacterium
CAGGCGTGCGGCGGCGATCTTGCCCTCATCCCTCATCTATCATCCATCATCCGCAATTCTAACAGGGAGGCCAGGGAGGTCAGGGAGGAAAGTTAGACGTAAGACGTTAGACGTTAGACGTGAGACGGCAGACGGCAGACGGCGGACGGACGCGCGAGTTGATGCGCGGTCGTCGTCCGTCGTTCGTCGTTGGTCGGTCGTCGGTTGAAGGAAGTGACTAGTGAATAGTGACTGGTGATTTGTGGGGGAGGAGCAACGCGCGTGCCGCCATCTTGCGTCGCATCCCAATCACTAATCACTAATCACCAATCACTAGTCACCCATCGCTGCGCGGCCATGAAGCGCCGCCCGCTTCACTTCCCCTAAAACGCCACGTCGTAGGCGGTCGGCACGCCGCTCTTTAATGCCACGGCGTTTGCGTGGACCTGCGGCACGCCGTAGTGCATGAAGTGAATCGCCGCCTGAATCTTGTTGTGGTAGAACTTCGCTTCCGAATTGTCGTTCAAGAAGGCGAAGTAGGCCTTTTTCTCCGTGGGGTCAACCTTCTTTTCCCGAAGAATCGCCTTCAGCCGCTTCTGGGCGATGGCCGCCTGCTCCAGCAGGAAGGCGCCAGAGATGACGTGGCCCATCATGTCCAGAATCAACGGGGCGTTTGGCAGCATGACCAGGGGGGCGTCCATCCTGCCGCCGAGGTTCTTGAGAATGCCGCCGAGTTCCTTGACCGCCGCGCCTAGGTGCATCCCCGATGCGCCGAGGTCAATGTCGGTGGCGTATTCCTGGGCAATCTCGCCCGCTTTTGCCATGAGCGCCTGCACCGAGTCCCCGTTGATCTTGAACTTCCTGAAGCAGAGGTCCAAAGCCTGGATGCCGTTGGTCCCCTCGTAGATTGGGGCGATGCGCGCGTCGCGAAGGTACTGCTCGGCCGGGTACTCCACGGTGTAACCGTAGCCCCCGTAACACTGGAGGGACATGTCAACCATCTTCACGCCCCAGTCGGTGCACCACGCCTTGCAGATGGGCGTGAGGACTTCGACGACGCCCTGGTATTTCTTCTTTTCCTCTCCTTCGGAGATTTTGGCCATGTCGAGGTTGTAAGCCGTGTGGTAGAGGAGCGCCCTCATGGCGTGCGCATAGCCCATCTGGGTAAGAAGCATGCGCTTCACGTCCGGGTGCTCGACGATCGGAACCTGCGGGCCGTCCGGAGTGCGGTCCTTGTAATGTTTGCCCTGCAGCCGCTGTTTGGAATATTCGACGGCGTGCTTGAAAGCGGTCGAGGCGATGGCCAGCCCCTGAAGCCCGACCTCGTAACGGGCGGCGTTCATCATCAGGAACATGAGCGCCATCCCCTCGTTTTCCTTGCCCAAAAGGTATCCCTCGCAGCCGTCGTTTGCCCCGAAGACCATGACGCACGTCGGGGAGCCGTGAATGCCAAGCTTGTGCTCTATGCTGCCAACGGTGACGTCATTGGGCGCGCCCAACGAGCCGTCTTGATTGACGCGTATTTTCGGCACTATAAAGAGAGAGAGGCCCTTGGTCCCGGCCGGGGCGTCGGGAAGGCGCGCCAGCACGGCGTGGATGACGTTTTCTGAAAGATCGTTGTCGCCGTTCGTGATGAATATTTTCTCCCCGCTGATCTTGTACACGCCATCGCGCACCTTGACCGCCTTGGTCTTGCTCGCGCCCACGTCCGAGCCGGCTCCGGCTTCGGTCAAGCACATGGTGCCGCCCCAGTCGCCCTTGTTCATCCTCTCGCAGAAGATCTTCTTGAGCTCTTGGGAACCGAAGCTCTCGATCAGGTGCGAAGTCCCGCGGCCAAGCATCATCGTGAGCGTCAGCGCGACGTTGGCGCCTAAAAAGAACTCCATCACCGCGGTGCCGACGCATTCGGGAAGCCCCATCCCGCCCCATTCCTGGTCGGCCGTGGTTCCCACCCAGCCAGCCTCGCAGAGGGTTTTATACGCGGCGTGATAGCCCTTTGGAAGGACCACCTTCCCATCAACGAGCTGCGCGCCCACCTTGTCACCCTCTTCGTTGCAAGGCGCCAAAACCTCTTGGGCGACCTTGAGGGCTTCCTCCATGATCATCTCGACGTCGTTTTTCTCATAACCGGAGAAGCGCTCGTTCTTCAAGAGCTTCACGAATGGAAGCCACTCGAACAGGTTGAACTTCACGTCTCTGAGATCGTCCAGGTAGTTCATCTTGCTCTCCTTTTAGGCTTGGAAATGGAACCTGCAAACCGGGAACAATTGCCACGAAACTCACAATAGGCCCAAAGCGGCCTCCGCCAGAGAGCGAAGATAAGCCAGCCAGCCGCCATTGTCAAGCGGGCATCCCAATCCCGGAATCGGGTGGGATAGGACGGCAATGACCTCCGTGGCCCGCGTAACAAGCAAACTACGGGCGGTCGAAACCAAAGACGGAAGCCTGCCCTTCACCATAGCTATCTTTTCTCCGTGTCCTCCGTGCCTCTGTGGTGAATATTCTTTCGCCTACGACAACGACGGCCTCTTGACACAAGCGACGAATTCCGGGGACATGACGAATTCCGGAGACATAACACTGATTGCAGCACTTGCACTGACGCCTATTTGCCAACGGGTTCTAACGTGGCTGCGGCGCTGTCTTCGGCCAAGGCTTTGGCTTCGCTTAGGGCGCGCAGCGAGACTTCGAGCATCGAGTCGTCGGGCTGGCGGGTGGTCAAGAGCTGAAGGCCCAAGCCCGGCCAGATTAGCGGCCGGAAAGGCCAGAAGCGGGGAAACTTGCCGGTGAGGCGGATCAGCTCGTAGCTTATGCCGGCTATCAGGGGAAGAAGGACGATTCGGGAGAGCGCCTTGGTCCAGAAGGGCCAGGCGTTGGGGACGATGCTGAAAACAAGAATTGAAACCACCATGACAAAAAGGAGGAATGACGTTCCGCATCGAGGATGGAGCCTGGACTTGGCGCGGGCGTTGTCAACGGTGAGTTCCTCGCGCGCCTCCGACGCGTGGACGACCTTGTGCTCGGCGCCGTGGTATCCAAAAACGCGCCGGATGTCCTTCATCGCGGAAATGGCCGCGAGGTAGACGAGGAAGAAAACGACTCGAATCGCGCCGTCAATGAGGTTGAACCCGATAGAAGTCTGGGCGAATGCGGCCGTGCGCGCGAGCCATTGGGTCAGAAGCAGCGGGACGTAAAAGAAGAGGGCAACGCCGGCGAGAAGCGAGAAAGCGACCGTGGCAGCAAGCGCCAGGCTGGATGCTTTCTTCACGGCGGGCGAGCCGGCCTCTTTCGGCGCCGGCGCCTCATCTTCCTCCATTGACACTTCCGCCGACCAGTTGAGCGCCGAAATGCCTAGCATGAGCGATTTGAAGAGGATCACCGAGCCGCGGATGAAGGGAAGATTCCCGAACTTGCCCTTGGCGGTTTCGGGCGTTCTCTCTTTTTTTACTCGGATATTGCCCTTGGCGTCGCGCACCGCCACGGCGTAACTTGATGGAAGGCGCATAAGGACGCCTTCGATAACCGCCTGCCCGCCGACAAGAACGCTCCCCTCCGCCAGGAGGGGCAACGCCCCGCGAAGGCTCTTCACCACGCGCTTCATTTGATTGGCCATGTTGATTGGACCGAAGCCCGCCTACTCCTTCGGCTCCTTCGGCTTCTTAGGCTTTGCCGGAGCTTTGGCCGCGGCCTTTTTGGCTGGAGCTTTGGCCGCGGCTTTTTCGGCGGGGGCCTTGGCGGCGGCCTTCTCGGCCGTGGCCTCGGGCTCTACGCTTTTTGCCTCGGCCTGCTCGGGCTCCGATGCCGCCTTGTTGTACTTCTTGTTGAACTTTTCGATGCGGCCGGCCGTGTCAAGAAACTTCTGCTTGCCGGAGAAGAAAGGATGGCAGTTTGAGCAGATTTCGACCTTGAGCTCCTTCTTGGTGGAGCGGGTCTTGAAGGTGTTCCCGCAGGCGCAGGTCACCGTGACTTCGTTGTAGACGGGGTGAATACCCTTTTTCATTTGGCGTAACCTCCTCAAAGCGTTGATTATAGCAGGAGAAAGAGCTTCGCGCAAGCGCGG
>JAEMPZ010000018.1 GCA_022759065.1 Acidobacteriota bacterium
ACTTTCTAACTCTCTCACTTTCTAACTCTCTCACTTTCTAACTCTCTCACTTTCTAACTCTCTCACTTTCTTTCAGGATTCCTTCGAAGGCATGTGCGGCATTTTAGGTTTGATCGGTCCTCGTTCGTTTGACGCCGAAGCGTTCGGCAGGGCGCTCGACGTGATGCGGAGCCGCGGGCCGGACGACAGCGGAATCTACGAGGAGCCCGAGTGCCTCATGGGCCACCGCCGCCTGGCGATTCTGGATTTGAGCCCTATGGGCCACCAGCCGATGGCAAGCCACGACGGCCGTTACGTCATCGTCTTCAACGGCGAAGTATACAATTTCAAAGAACTCCGAGAGTCTCTTGAAGCCGAAGGAATAAGCTTCCGCTCAAATTCGGACACTGAGGTTATCTTGGAACTATACGCCCGCAAAGGCCCCGACTGCCTCCAGGATTTTCGCGGCATGTTCGCTCTGGCCATTTGGGACAAGCTCGAAAAATCGCTTTTTCTCGCGCGTGACCGCATGGGCATCAAGCCGCTCTACGTTTGGCCGCGTCCCGGCACCATAGGCTTCGCCTCCGAGGTGAAGGCGCTTCGCGCCCTGCCAGGTGGGCCGAGCGGCACGGAACCGGAGGCTCTGGTTCAGTACTTGGCGTGGGGCAGCGTTCCAGCGCCGCTGGCTATCACCAAAGGCGTCGAATCGCTCATGCCCGCCACCTGGATGATCTGGAAGGGCGGTTCCATCACCCGCCGCGCCTACTGGGATTTCCCAGGTTCCGGTTCGCGTGGCGCGGCCGCCCCCGGCTGCGAGCAATGGGAAACGGCGGCGGACAATGCGACCGCGGCGCGGGAGGGCGCGGAGGCCATCCCCTACAAATACAGAACCCGCGGCGAGGCGCTCGAAGTCCTCCGCCCTTTGCTTCGAGAGGCGGTGGCCTACCGATGCATTTCGGACGCGCCTCTGGGCGCCTTCCTTTCGGGTGGCATTGACTCCTCTTCGGTTGTCGCCCTCATGCGCGAAGCGGGCCAGAAGGCTCTTCACACCTTCTCCATCTCATTCCCGCAAACATCGTTGGACGAAGGCCCCTTCGCCGTCAAGGTGGCCGAACAGTTCCACACAAGACACACCGACGTTTCGGTCAACGCCGAAATGGCCGAGGAAAATCTGGACGCTTTCTTCTCGGCGATGGACCAGCCCACATGCGACGGCTTCAACACCTTCATGGTGTCCAAGTTCGCGAAGCAGGGCGGGCTGACGGTTTCTCTTTCGGGCCTCGGGGGCGACGAGTTGTTTGCAGGCTACGGCCACTACCGGCGCATTCTTCGATCTCTGCCCTGGCTCAAAGCTTTCCCACGCCTGGGGACAAGAGCCGCCTCGTTTGGTGCGTCGCGCCTAAGTTCGAGATTCGTCAAGCTCGAAGCCCTCTCCCTGGGCGGCGCCCTGTCTTCAACTCCAAACTCAAAACTCAAAACCCAAAACTTGCTTTTCTCTCTTTACTACGCCGCCCGCGGCCTCTTCATGCCTTCGCAGATTCGAGCCATTGTCCATCCCGACATTCTCTCCCAAACTCAGCTCGGACAGGGCAATCCGGCCTCTTTATTGCCTTCTTTCTCACCTTCTAACTTTCTCACTTTTTCACTTTCTCACTTTCTTGCCTTCTCACCTCTCCATGCCCTCATGGCCCTCGAACTTCGCCGTTACATGCACGACCAGCTTTTGAGGGACAGCGACGTTTTCGGGATGGCCAATTCGCTTGAGATTCGCGTCCCACTAATTGACCACAGAATTGTCGAAACCATCTTTCAAACAGCCCCGGAAATCATCCTCGGCCCGACTTTCTCGCTTTCTGACCCTCTCACTTTCTCGCTTTCTAACCAGCCGAAGGCTTTGCTTCTTGACGCTTTGCCCGCGCCCCTTCCGCGCCTTTGCACCCACAGGCCGAAGATGGGCTTCACCTTCCCGTTTGACGCCTGGATGAAAGGTCCATGGGCCGAAACCATGCGCGACAACTTCCAACACGCGGCAAAACAGAATGGCCTCTTCGCGCCATCCGCCGCCGAAAGGATATGGCACCGTTACAGCGCGGGCGATGCCCACTGGTCCCGCCCATGGGCCGTTCTCGCCGCCCTTCGCCAAACGTAGCCGCCGGTGCCAGCCGGCGCTACTTGAATTCTAAATGCTAAATTTTGAGCGGGAAAGAATTCACTACAGAGGCGCTGAGGAGCGGAGGGATGATCTAAAGGCTGTGCAGTCTTCGTTTTTTTTCACTAGAAAGGTCTTTCTCCGTGTCTCCGCGTCTCCGTGGTTCCATTACCGCCCGCCCGATTCTGGACGCGCTGCGCTTGCCAGAATAGCTGTCGGGCTGGCCCGTCAAGCAATGGATTTGCAAGAGCAAAAGGCAGTATATTATCAGGGACAGGGGGAATCGCGTGACGCGAGACGAAGTGCTTAAAAAATTGCGAAACGAACGCGCTGCGCTGCGCCGATTTGCCGTTAGCAGGCTGGCGGTATTTGGCTCGGCCGCTCGCGGCGAAATGAGAGCCGGGTCGGACGTGGACATTCTTGTTGAGTTCGAGCCCGGGTCCCGCATAGGTCTCTTTGAGTTTGTTCGGCTTCAGCGCCATCTTTCCGAAGTGCTGGGTGCTCAGGTTGACCTAGTGACTTCAGAAGCTTTACGCCCGGAGTTTCGGGAGAAAATATTGCAAGAGCTGGTAGATGCCGCATAGGGACTGGCGCATTCGCATCCACGAATATTTTGGCGTGTCCACGCAGATACTATGGGATACGGTGCAAGGGAACTTGCCCTCGCTTGTGCCGTCTCTCGAGTCAGTCATCAAACTAGAAGCGTCATAGAGCCGCCCGCCCGATTCTGGACGCGCTGCGCTTGCCAGAATGACGGCAAAAAAAGGGCCGGCCAGCGGCCGGCCCCAAACAAACCACTTTGACACAGTGGTTCCAATGAATCTACTTCGCCCGCGCTACGCCGTCGCTTTCTCGGGCTGGCTGGGAGGCACGGGTACGGTGTGCAACGCCGCCGCCTTTCGGGCCTCCTTGGTGCGCGCGGCCTTTGCGGGCGCCTGTTGCTGCGCCGGCGTCTTGCCATACCGCGTGACAATGCTCAGCTCTTCAAGCAACTGCGGGTGCTCGCGCAGCGCGACTTTGGCGACTCGCCTGAACGCGCTCATCCAGCGGTCCAAGGCTTCAAGCGCCTTATCCCTATCAACCGTCGCTTGCTGCGCGGTGCCTTTGGCCGCCTCGCGTTGCTGAATAGCGGCAGCAAAAGAGGTCACCTTGGCCTTCTCGCTGTTCAGCTTTTGCGAGGTGTACCCAAATTGGCCCAGGCTTGTCGCCATGCTTGCGTTGCCGATGGCGTTGTCAAAAAGAGCGTTCGCCCTGGCCAGAAGGTCGGCCTGCCTGGCAGGCGTGGGCCGGTTCAAGCCGAGCGTAGCCAACATTGGGTTGGTTGGTCCAAAAACAGCCCGGCATACCTGGGCAAGCCCCTGATAAGCCAGCCTGGCGTCATTGTAGGCTGTGGTCACCGTGGCCGTTGCGGCGTTGCGCCCACCGGCGACCGAAAGCTGAAGTTGGTAGGCCGCAACCGCCGCATCCAAAAGGGTTTTGCCCTCCTGGAGCTTTGCAGGCCCATAACCGTAGCGGCTCAGATAAAGGCCGACTTCGGTGCTTGTCATCGCGTTGTTGATTGCAACTTGGGCCGAAGCCAGCCGTTGCGCTATAGATTTTTTTTCTTTATTCATTTAAACTCCTTAACGGTGTCGGGGGCGAAGCTTACATCGCACCCGGGGGTTAAATTCAACAGGGCTCCACAAAACAACGTCTTTCCGGGGGACGCGGTAGCTTGACGGCAACGCCGCGCTCCCGGAAAGGCCCCTAGGTGGGGGCCGGGCGCGCCCTTTCAACCCCGCCTTTTGCCGGGGAAAAATCCCATTTAACCATGTCTGAACGCCACAACGGTTTGTCTGAACGCCACAACGGTTTGTCGGAAGTCCAAAACGGTTTGTCGGAAGTCCAAATGGGTTTGTCGG
>JAEMPZ010000167.1 GCA_022759065.1 Acidobacteriota bacterium
GCTTGATTTGGCCATGGGCCAAGCGTCCATGTAGATAGCACAACGAACGAGGCGAGCACAAGTCACCGGTCACGAATCACGATTTCCTTAAAGGGAGGAACAATGGCCAAGAAACCGCCTGTTTACAAAAACTACATCGCCGGAGAGTGGGTGGCGTGCGAGTCGGGCAAGACCTTCGCTAACGTCAACCCGGCCGACACCAATGACATCATCGGCTACTTCCAGGACAGCGGCCCTTCGGACGTGAACGCCGCCGTCTCCGCGGCCAAAAAAGCTTATGAGAAGTGGCGCCTGGTGCCGGCTCCCAAGCGCGCCGAGATGGTGATGGAACTCGGCCTCTGGCTCAAAAAGAACAAAGAGAAGCTGGCCCACGACGCGACGCGCGAAATGGGAAAGGTCCTCAAGGAGACCCGCGGCGACGTGCAGGAGGGCATTGACATGGCGCTCTTCTGCTTCGGCGAGGGGCGCAGGATGTACGGCATAACCACTCCCGCCGAGCTGCCCAACAAATTTGCCATGACGGTTCGCGAGCCGCTCGGGGTTTGCAGCCTCATTACGCCGTGGAACTTCCCGATGGCGATCCCCACGTGGAAGATGATGCCCGCGCTGGTCTGCGGCAACACCGTGGTCATCAAGCCCGCCAGTCTTACCCCGCTCACCGTAACCAATCTCGTGAAGGGCGCGGAAGAGGTAGGGTTCCCAAAGGGCGTCGTGAACATGGTAACGGGAGGCGGCCGCAACGTGGGCACGCCCATGTGCGAGCATCCCGACGTAGCGCTTGTCTCCTTTACCGGCTCGACCTCCGTAGGCCGCCAGATCAACACTTCATGCGCGAAGGACTTCAAGCGCGTTGGCCTGGAAATGGGCGGGAAGAACGCCGTCATCGTGATGGACGACGCCGACCTGGACCTCGCCCTTGAAGGAGTCCTCTGGGGCGCGTTCGGCACGACCGGCCAGCGCTGCACGGCCACGAGCCGCTGCCTCGTCCACAGAAAGGTTTACGCCAAGTTCCTCCAGATGCTCGAAAAGCGCGCCAAGGCGCTGAAGGTTGGCAACGGACTCGACGAGAGCGTCGAGATGGGGCCGGCCGTTGACGCCAACCAGCTCAAGACCGACCTCGAATATATAGAGATCGGAAAGAAGGAGGGCGCGACCCTCGTAACTGGCGGAAAGCGCCTCACCGGGGCAAAGCACAAGAACGGTTTCTTCATCGAGCCGACGATATTCGGCGACGTCAACGCAAAGATGCGCATCTTCCGGGAAGAGATTTTCGGCCCCGTCCTTTCCGTCGTTCCGTTCAGGACGTTTGAGGAGGCGATCGCCCTGCAGAACAACTGTCTCTACGGCCTTTCGGGCTCGATATATACAAACGACGTCAATAAGGCCTTCGCCGCGATGCGAGACATCCATACGGGCCTCTGCTACATCAACGCCCCGACGATAGGCGCGGAGAACCACCTGCCCTTCGGCGGAATGAAGCAGACCGGCAACGGCCATCGCGAAGGCGGCAAGGAGGCGCTGGACCTTTTCTCGGAGTGGAAGGCCATCTACGTTGACTTTTCAGGCCGCCTGCAGAAGGCTCAGATAGACACCGACTCCATAGTCAAGGTCGGCGACTGACACAAGGTTGTTTTTACGGATATCAGTGAAAAAGGCCCGGCGTGCGTGCCGGGCCTTTTTTCTTGGGCCACGCCGAAAGCTCACGCCTCCCTGAACTTCCGGCTCATCCATGCCGCGGGGCCGCAAAGGGCCGCGGCCACCGCGATCACTCCGAAGATGACGTTGACCGGAACCATAGTTGCCGCCAAACCGGTCAGGCCGGAGGAGATGGCGGTAAATCCAAGCACCGTAATATTGATAAGCGCGAAAATGCGGCCAAGCTGGTGAGAGGGCGCTATCCTCTGGACAAGACTGGTCCTCGTAACGGTTATCAGCGGGATGGAAACGCCGTGCAGCGCGACGGTGGCTCCGGCTCCCCACATACTCGTCACCCACAGCAGAGGCAGATAGGTGATGCCGTCCAGAAATATCCCGGCTATAAGCACCTTCCCTTGCCCCACGTGGCGGTTGAGCCAAAGCGTGAAGGGAAGTCCCGCGAAGACGCCCAAGGCCAGCAGCGCTTCCATCAGGGCGTAACTTGGGCCGGAACCTCCCAGGATGTTCTTCACCAAAAGAGGCGTCCCGACTATCGCCGGCCCCATGATAAACAGGTTGTCCGCCGCCGTAATCACTAATAGCCATCTCAAGCGCACGTCGCCCCACGACGTTTTCAGCCCCGAAAAGAGTTCCTCCAACCCGGGTGGCACCGCGCGGCGTTCGGCCACTGGCGATCTTTTCAATCCGAGCAGAAAGAAAACGGAAACAAGGAACAGCGCTCCTACGCCGGCGAAAAGATGGACAGCCGGAACCCATTTTAGAAACGCCGCGCATAGCGCGGGGCCGAAAAGCCATCCAATGGGAACGCTGGTCTGAATGAGCGAGTTGGCCTTGACCAGTTCCGTTTCCGTGACCAGGGAAGGGATATAAGCGTCCCTGGCGGGATTGAAAAAGGCCGACGCCGTGAAGAGGCCGAACCCCGCGGCGGCCAGAATCCATGGGTTCATAAGGCCAGACCATCCGGCCAGCGGAAGAGCGAGGCACAAACAGGCGCGGACCGCGTCCGACGCGATCATGAGACCCCTTCTCGGAAGCCTGTCGGCGGCCAGTCCCCCAACCATCCCGAAGAGGAGAATCGGCAGGTAGTTCAGCATCGCGACGAGGCCGATAACGAGTTTTGAGTCTGTGCTTTCCAGGACGGCCCAAAGCAGGAGCACCGAAAAAGCGGCGTCGCCCATCTGGGAGGCCATTTGAGCCCACAGGAGCATCATGACGCCACGGGGCATGCGGGCAAAGACTCTGAACATGCTCACTCCGGGAATACCAGGTTCAAGGCCTTTGGCGCGGCTTTCACCGTGCACGGGGTGCTACCGATGTCATCACCGTCTGCCTGCACCGGGAAGGGCTCCTCCGCGCTGATACTGAATGAGTCAACGTCGGCCCAGACAACGCCAGGCCCATCCTCGACTCCTTTGCCAAGGAGGCACGATGACACGAGTGACAGGCGCGCCATGAGCGGAGGGGCCAGAGCGAGCATGCGGATCGTCGGCGCTTCGAGGCTCGCGCCTCTGCTGATGTGAAACGAGCCCAGGCCATAATGGCTGGCGTTCAGGGCCAAAACCTGTTGCGCGCGGAAGATTTTTCCGGAAGGCAGCTCTACGTTGAATAAAGGAATCTGCTGCTCCAGAAGGCCCATCAACCCTGCGTGAACATAGGCCCATGCGCCCGTCTCGCGCTTCATCTTTAGGTCAACCGTCTTAACGGCAAGGGAATCAATTCCGGCGGAAGCGCAAAAGGTAAAGACGCCGACGCCCGCAACTTCTCCAAGCGTAACCGGCCTTGGCTTTCCACTTCCTGCAATCGCGGCGCATTCGATGGGGCGCCTTGACGGCAGCCCTATCTCACGGGACAGGACATTCGCCGTGCCCATTGGAATTATGGCCAGCGGAACCGGGGAACCTTTGAGGCCCTGCGCCGCCTCGCGCACGCTTCCATCGCCCCCGCAGATCACGACGCGATCAAAGCCTTCCGCCTCGGCTAAGGCCGCCAGGCGGGAGAGGTCCCCGGGCGCCTTGGACGCAACCGCCTCAACTGCGAGCCCGCCCCACTCGACGCGCCGCCGAATCCTTGTCAAAGTGGCGGGATCAGGCGCGTGCCGCGCTTCCGGATTGTAAAGAAGGAGGGCTCTTGCGCTCATGCCTCATGCCTCTCTGACAGCTCACGTATTCCAGAAGCCTACCTAGCAGGCTTTACAAACAGCCGGTGCCCCTCGAAAGCAGTCAGCACCGTAAGACGGCCCTGTTCAACGCGATAGACGATCCGGTAATTGCCCAAAACGATCTCGCGCAGCTCCCTTTGTGCCCTTTGCGCCTTTGTGGTGAATCTTCCCGCGCCGTCTGATTCTCGACAAGCGAGAATGACGGCATTTG
>JAEMPZ010000195.1 GCA_022759065.1 Acidobacteriota bacterium
CTCCCTTCGCTGAACCCCACGAATATTGATTGCGCTTTCGTATGAAGCGTGAAGCGGAGCTGCTTCACGCGGCGGAAACGGAAGCGGCGTCCGATGAGCCGGGGGACTCTCTCCTTCAAGGCTGAGACCGGAAGAGGATCAGCCTAGAAGGCGCTTGACCTCGCTTAAAAGCTCCTCCGGCTTAACCGGTTTTTCAAGGTAGCCTTCGGGGGCGGGGACCTGCTCGCGGGTGGAGATGAATTTTTTGAATTCGTGAGCGACGCCCGTAACCATGATGACCGGAATCTTCTTGAGATGCGCGTCTTCTTTTATCCGGCGGTAAGCCTTGACGCCCGTCATTTCCGGCATCGTAATATCGAGCGTTATCAGGTCCGGGTGTTTGGCAACAACGGCTTCCATGGCCTCTTCGCCGTTCGAAGCCTCCAGCGTTTCGTACCCCGCGTCTTTCAAAACCGCGCAAAGATATGTGACGACATCAGGTTCATCATCAACGACCAGAATTGTTTTCGCCATAACAATCCCCCTTCTTCAGTGCCACTCCCAGTCTATGAACCCGGGCTTTACGTCCGCCATCGCGTTGACGATCAATTCAACAAGCCCGCCATATAATATATGGTGCTTCTCCCACATGTTGTAGTAGGCAAGCATGTCGCGGAATTGGCCCTTGCAGTTGCTGCAAGGCGCGCAGATGTACTTGTTGATTGATGGGTCGAGGCAGTCGGCGAAAGCGTTGAGGACCTGCTCCATTTTCTTTCGCCCTGAAACGTGAAAGCGCCAGTCCTGAAAGTTGTTTCCGCTCATGATGGCAAAGCCCGATCCGCCGCCGCAGCAATAGTTGTCCACGCCGTGCGGCTCCATTTCGCGAAACTTCGGGCATATTTTGCGAACTACTTCGCGCTGGGGCTCGACCACGCCCATGAGCCTTACCATGTTGCATGGGTCATGGAGGGTCACCGGAAAGTCATTGCGGCTCGGATCCAACTTGATCCTGTCGCTCATGACGATGTCACGAAGGAGTGTCATCGAGGACTCGCGCGGTATGTTGAGGTCTCCAGTCAGCACCCTGTCCGCGATGACAGATAGGGCCTTGTGCGCGTGGCCGCACTCGCCGAGGACTATTTTCTTGACCTTCAGTTTCTTGGCCGCCTCGGCGTGCTTGATGGCGACGCGGGCGAACTGGGCGTCATCGTACCAGAGGCCGTAGTTGATCGAATCGTAACCCGCAAGTTCCGATGAGAGCGTCCAGGTGATGCCGGCGGCGTTAAGAATCACGGCGAAGGCGCCCGGGTTTTCCGGCCATGCCATGATCTCTCCGGCGTTGTGTATAAGGAGTACGTCGGCGCCCTCCACGTCCCACGGCGTTTCAACCTTGACGCCCGTCTTCTCGGTCATGTCCTCGTCAATAAACTCTATGTTGTCCTTGACGACGAGACTGCTCATGCCCGTGGAAGAGCCCACCTTCAACTGGAGGACGGAGCCGTTGTCGTGACACTCCTTGGCGTTTATGCCCATCTCCTGGCTGAACAGTTTTCTCAGCTCGTGCGCAACCAGGCCGTTGTCGCACCCTATCGGGCAGGTTTGCGCGCATCGCCTGCAAAGGTTGCAGCGGTACGCAAGCTCCGCGAGGCGCGCCACCAGCGGCCAGTTGATCTGGACGTCTCCGTGTTCGAGGGCTGATAGAAGGCCGCCGTGCTTTACGTGCTTGAAGTAGAGGCGACGCATGATTTCGGACCGGAACGTGGGCCTGTAAAGCTCGTTATTGCCGCTAGCCTCGTATATGTGGCAAGCCTCGGAGCAGGTCTGGCACTTGGCGCAGTGTTCCATTGTCAGAAGCAGCGGCTGGAGGAAAGTCCAGTTGTTCTCCTTTTGAAAGAGCTTGTCGAGCCCGGACAGGAATTTCCGGACCAGCGCTTCCTCCTCTTCCTTGGTTTTCGGCTGCGGGATGTTGAGCGCGCAGGTGTCGTCGAGCCCGCACTCGACGGATGACATGGCCTTTTCGGAAAGGGCTGCCCATGCATGGTCCTTGTCAGGCGATTCAAGCGGGGCGGGAAGAGGCATCAGCTCTTTGTTGTCCAAGTGAATGATGGGCCGCCTGTCCGGCCTAGACATGTCGGTCAATTTAATGCGGTCGCTCATTTCTTCTCTCCCTGCCAGGGGTTCGTGGTGGCAACTTCGGCCCAGCTTCTCTTGCCGTCCGCCGTCATGTGTGGCGCGGCCCAGTTGGGCCTGTAGGTAAGGTATTCCATCAGTTTCTTCTCTATGGCGCTTCCAGGCATGTTCACAGCGTCGTTCCACCTGACGGAATGGTACGTAAAGTACTTGCCGATGAAGTGGGACATATGCGTGCACGGGATATAGGCCGCCAAAAGCCCGCACAGAATGAGGCCCGTCTGCATAAGCGGAGGGATCGCCATATCCGCGCGGAATCGAAGCAGCCCGCCTGTGATGGCGGCCATCCCAGGGGCGCCTTCGCCTCGCGACAGGTACCCGGCTGCCAGAGCGCCGAAAGCGGCGATAAAAAAGAGCAGATTAAAAATGTCGCCTGCCACCGTGTAAGTTTTTAGCTTGCTATCCGTCAGACGAGCAATCAGCAGCAATATCGCGCCGAGCATTGCAAGAGCCGTGCCTGCGATGCCAGTCGCGACGTACGCCACGTGCAGCAACACTCCGATGCCGGAGGCCGCAAGCGCAGGCGCCCAAAGGCCTAATAAAGCTGCCAGAAGGAGAAGCCCGCAGGTCCCGATCATGAGGTAGAGGCCGAAATGAAACGGGAAGGAGCGGATCCACATCGGCCGGTTGAACTCGAAGAGCGCCTTCAAGAACAGCATCTCGGGCACCATGACCTTCAACTCCCCCGCCATATACGACTTGCGGGAGCCTTTCCACCAGTTGAGTTCCTCGAAGTAAGAGCCTCCGTGCTCGACACGATGAGGCTCTTCGTGCGGAACCGGATAAAGCTCCCACCTTAAATGCAAAGGCTGCTTCGCGTACATTACGGCGCGCACGACGCACCCGGCGCAGAAGAGAAAAGCCGCCAGGTACAACACTCCAAAAGTGACCGCTGTCATGGCCTCCCCCTATTTTTTCCACGACTACTTGTCAGAAGACATCTCATGCCGAAAGGCGTCCCGGGCATGGTTGAGGAACCCGAACTTCCCGTGCCATGGCTCACTCCACGATCAGGCTCTCGAACCGTTGCCCGCCCTGCTGCCTCCACGAGCTCAAATCTACACCAAATTAATTCTTAATTCAACTTTTTTGCCCTTCTTTGGGTTCTTGGGGTATTTGCCCCAAGAAGAGGCGGCCCGAATGGACGGCTGCAGGCTCTCTTTTCTAACTTTGACTTTACCTTTTCGATCCGCCCTGGGCCGGAAATATCTCGGTGGGAAGCCGCTGGCTTAAGTCCTTTGAAGACAATGCCTTGAGCCCTTTCCAAAGCCCTCAAAAAAGAGATGCGCGTACCCCAATCCCGCGATGGAACTGGGACGGTACCCCCAAATGCTGATGAGCACGTCGTTTAACTGAAATGGGCGTTCACACAAAAGGGCTTGGGGGGCCATCGAGCCGAAGGCGAAGAGGGCACCCAAGGGTGGCGGTCCTTTTTTGGGCGGGCGGGGCTTTCCATTTCGTGCCTCGCGGGGCCAGACCCCCTGCCAACCCTGGAGGGAGACCAGCGCGGGATGGCCCAGGGCTTCGGCCTCGCTGCCCACCCTCCCCTTCTTCGAAGAAACCCTTTGCGAGACTGGCTTTGCCCATCTGCCCGCGCCGCGAAGCTGGGCGCGGGCAGGCGGAGGGCCCCGGCAAGTATGAAGTATGAATTATGAAGGATGAATTAACGAAAAGAAGATGCGCCGGGCCTTGCTATTGGGGAGAATTGAAGTACCTCCCTTCATACTTCATCCTTCAACCTTCATACTTATCTTCACTGCCAGCGGAACGCGAAAGACCCCGAAGGGCAAACAGAGCGTTCCGTCTAGCTCTGCCAGCGGAACGCGAAAGA
>JAEMPZ010000103.1 GCA_022759065.1 Acidobacteriota bacterium
TTTTATACGTCTGGGTTTTGACGCGGTTTTCCAAGGTTGACCCGGGGCCGGTGCTGGGGGGATACCTTGGGGTGTTGCTCCTGGGCGCTTTCTTCATCGCCATCGGGCTCTTCACCAGCCTTGCGGCGCGCAACCAGTTGGTGGCGGCCATAATGGCCTTTGCCATCCTCATACTCCTCTTGTGCGTCTCCATTCTAGGCTTCCTGGTCACCGACCCTTTATGGAAAGGCATTCTGGAGTACGTTGACCTCTGGTCCATCGTGCAGAATTTCGGAAAGGGCCTCTTTGACACGCGCGCCATAGTCTACCTCTTGAGCGGCGCGGGGCTTTTTCTCTCCCTCTCTTACGAGGCCATAGAGGCCGGGAGGTTTTCGCGATGAAAGGCCGCGCTCTGCGCACCACCAACTGGGGCGTCTTTCTTGTTGCGCTGCTCGCCCTCTTTGTCATCGTGAACTACATGAGTTTCCGCCACTACAAGCGCTGGGACTGGACCGCCTCTTCGGCCTACTCCATCTCGCCGCAGACCGAAAAAGTGCTGAAGGACTTGAAGGAGCCTTTGGACATCGTGGTCTTTTTGGCGCCCAACGACGAGCTCTTCGAGCGCGTCAAGAACCTCTTGTCCGCCTATGCCGAAGCGGGGAAGGGCAAGGTGCGTGTCGAGTACATTGACCCGGACAGGCAGAAAGCCAGGATGCAGGAGCTGGCGAAGAAATATAACGTCGGCGTGGCAAACGTGGTCGTCTTCTCTTCAGGGAACCAGAGCAAGTACGTCGAGAAGGACCAGATGGTTGATTACGATTTCTCCGGCTACCAGTACGGAGGCGCTCCAAAAGTCAAGGCATTCAAGGCCGAGGAGGCCTTCACGAACGCCATTCTCGACGTTCTCAACCCGGCCAAGCCGGTGATTTACTTCACGTCAGGCCACGGCGAGAGGGGGGCGCAGGGGCAGCGCGGCCAGGGCATAACGACCTTCCGCGACCGCCTGCAGCGCGAAGGGGCCGAAGTCAAAGAGTTCCAAACGCTGGGCAAGGATTCCGTCCCGGCCGACGCTTCGCTCGTTGTCGTCGCCGGGCCGCAGTATGCATTCACGCCGCCGGAAGCCGCCGTGCTGGAGAAATATCTGGCTGCCGGAGGCCGCCTGCTCATTTTCGCCGACCCGCTTTTGAGCGAGGGCAAGTCCCCCTCCTTCGCTCCCACCGGGCTCGAGCCACTGCTCGCGAAGTGGGGGGTGACGCTGGAGAATGCCATCGCCGTTGACCCGGAAGGGGCGGTGCCACTGTTGGGCGCGCAGACCTTCTATGCCGTTGACCTTGCCCAGCATCCAGTGACCATGGACCTTGCCAGGAACCAGCTGCCGGTGATATTCGCCCTTGCGAGGCCGCTTGGACTCGGAAGCCCGCAGGATCAGGCCTTCAAGGCAGGCTTCTTGATTCGAAGCGGAGCAAAGGCGTGGGGCGAGACGGACCTTGCTCATTTGGACGCGGTTCAGAAGGACTCGAAGGACATACCAGGCCCGCTAACTCTTGCGGCGGAAGTGTCCTCGGACCAGAAGGGAAAAACGGCGCGGCTGGTGGTCGCCGGCAATTCGGAAATTGTCACCGACGGCATGATCCAGTCGGGCGCCGGCAACCTGCTCTTCTGCCTTAACGCCGCCCACTGGCTCCTGAACCAGGAGGCGCGCCTCGCCATCCCTCCAAAGACGGCAATCGAGACTCACTTGAACCTGACAGGTTCCCAGGCCAATTTCATTTTCATTGCTCTGACTTTCGTGCTTCCGGCCCTCGTCGTCGTGCTTGGCGTTTATGTCTATATGAGGCGAAGGCGATGAGGCGCTCCACGTGGATACTGCTTAGTATCATCGCGGTGCTTGGGGCCTTCATTTTCTTGTTTGAGCGAAAGATGCCTTCTTCGGACGAGGCAAGACAGCAGAAGTCGCGCCTCTTCCCGACCAAACTGGAAGATGTCGCGTCGCTATCAAGGAGCGGCTTTGAACCGCTCTCGCTAAAACGCAAGGACGAAGAGCGTTGGGACTTGGAGGCGCCGGTTGCCGACAAGGCAGACCGTTCAAGCATCAACGGATTCATTGACGGGGTTGGAAATGCCGAAGTGGTCCGCTGGGTCGAGGGCGCTTCGCCGAAGGATCTGGGCCTTGACCCGCCGCGGGCGGCTTGGACGATCGAGGCCAAGAGCGGGCGCGCGACTTTGGACGTCGGCGGAGAGGCGCCTCTCGACGCGGGGCTTTACGTCAGGGCCAACGGCCGCGTGGCGCTTGCCCTCAAGAGCCTCGAAGAGACTCTCTTGCGCCCTGTCAGCGATTTTCGGTCGAAGGAGCTGGTGGCTTCTTCAGAACAGGACGTGTCGAAATTCTCGATATCATCGGGCGGCAAGGAGCTTCTGGCTTTCGAGCGCGACGGCGGCGCTTGGCGGCTGACCGCGCCTTTCAAGGATGCTGGTGATTCTGGCAAATTGCAGGCAATTCTCGACGACGCTTGCCTCTGCCCGATTGACCACGTTGTCGAGGACAACCCGAAGGATCTTGCCAAGTACGGGCTGAATCCCCCCGAAAAGGCGGTTAAGCTTGAGATGCGATCTGGCGCCCCGGTTACGGTGAGGCTTGGCTCCGCGCTCCCCGGCGCCGACCCTAAAAAGGCGCTGGTTTACGCCTTCAGTTCCGACAGGCCGTCGGTTTTTGCGATTTCGAGCAACTCCATCAAATCGCTTTCAGGGGACCCGGAAGAGCTTCGCTCGCTGGCGCTCTTCTCCCACGACCCCTACGACGCGGACAGGATGGAGGTCAAAGGCGGCTTCAGCCTCGCGATGGTGAAAGACGCCAAAGGAATGTGGTCTTTGGAAAATCCGCCGAATGGGACAAAGTCCGACAGCGCCCCCGCATTGTTCACCGCGCTCTCTAACTTGAAGGGAACGAAAGCGGTGGCAGTCGTTGACGAGAAGGCCCTTGGGTTGGACAAGCCTTTCATTACGCTCGTTCTAAAAGGCAAGGGTTGGGAAGAGAGCACTGAAGTGGGCGTCGAAAAGGATGGCGCTTGCTACGCGAAGCCCGCCGGGCGGGGCGTCGCGCTGGCGCTCTCCAAAGACGACTGGCAGACGGCGCGGGCCGCGCTCCAGGCCGCAAGCGGCGGCAAACAAGGAAAGTGAGAGAGTGAGAAAGTGAGAGAGTTAGAAAGTGAGAGAGTAAAAAAGCCGAGCCAACCTTTTTGCGCTCCTGCTTTCTTGCACTCTTACCTTCTTACATTCTCACTCGCTAGTCTTTGCTTCTCCCTATTCTCCCCGACCTCCCTGTTAAACCATTTCTCGCTTTGCGCAAACCGGCGATGAGAATACGCGCGCCTTTGCACCAAAAGGGGACCGTCCCGGCGTGGCCTTTCGTCGGGTTCGGCCTTCTTGTTTTGGCGGGGCTGGGCCTCTTCATCAAGCTGCTCCCGGAGCGGTGGGTTCCGCCCTGCGGCTTTCACGTCGCAACCGGCCATCCTTGTCCCTCGTGCGGCGTGACCCGAATGGGTTTCGCCATTCTCTCGGGCCATCTCGTTGACGCCTTTTTCTACCACCCCTTTTTCTTTCTTGTCCTTGGCGCGCTGGGGCTTTGGTTCGGCGCGGGGCTTGCCCTGAGGCTCTTCTGGAAGAGGGACCTTTTTTTTGACACCACCTCCAGGGAGGACAAGTGGCTCTGGCTCCTGTTACTGCTGGGGTTTCTGCTCAACTGGGCCTATCTCTGGCGCGCCGGCGTCTGACCGGCGCCTGGCGGCGCCATTCGTCGTTGTGGCCAGGCCCGGCATATTCCATCTGCTTCATGCCGCCTTTTCTTGTTTGTGATGGCGGAGTTCGGAGGAAAAGGAGGTGCGGGAGCCTTGTGGGCTCCCGCTGTGCTAGGGGGTGGGAGGGGGGGGGTCTGCCGCCACTTTATTAGCCAACCTCGTGCCAAGGGGGAGTTGCGGGTTTTTCACCTGGTTAGCCATG
>JAEMPZ010000047.1 GCA_022759065.1 Acidobacteriota bacterium
GAAAGAGCATTGAAGCTAAACGACGTGTTCATCAACATTTGGGGGCTCCGTTCTAATTCCATCGCGGGATTGGGGTGTGATTCCTCACTTATGGTATGCTGTAAAAGGGAGGATGCGGAATGAGAAGGGAACGGCCGCCCGAGCGAAAGGTCCTGAATAATGGGTTGACGGTGGTGGTGGAGCACTTGCCAGTTTTTCCGTCGGTGACGGCGGGGGTTTGGGTGAAGCAGGGCTCGCGTTGCGAGACGCCCGCGATGCAGGGCGCGAGCCATTTCATAGAGCACCTCGTTTTCAAGGGGACGCCGACTCGCGCCTATTCGGAAATTTACAAGGCCTTCGACCGCATGGGCGGCGTGCTCGACGCCTTCACGAGCCGCGAGATAATGGGCTTTTACTTCCGCGTCCAGAAGTCGCACTTCGAAGAGGCCTTCTCCATTCTCTCGGACATGCTTGCCCATCCGCTTTTGCCGCCAGAGGAAATAGAGCGGGAACGCGGCGTCATCCTCGAAGAGATCAAGATGGTCAACGACACGCCTTCGGACGTGGCGGGCGACCTCTTTCTCCAGCGCGCCTTTCCGGGTAATCCTCTGGGCCATCCCGTGCAGGGGACCGAGGCCACGGTCAGCGGCTTGAAGCGGCCGGCGCTGCTCGCCCACTACAGGAGGCTTATGCAGCCGCAGAACCTGGTTCTTACGGTGACCGGCGACGCGACGATGGAAGAGGTGCTGCCTTTGGCCGCCAAGGTTCTCGGGAAGATGCCAAAGGGGGCCACGCCCCCCGCAAAGCCTCCGAAATTCAAGCCCGGCAAGGAAATATTTTCGCGGGATCACATAGAGCAGGCGCAGATCCTCATCGGCTTCGGCGCCGATCCGGCTAACAGCCCGCGCTACTTCGCGATCCTCATTCTCGCCAACCTTCTTGGGGGAACGATGTCCTCCAGGCTCTTTACCGAGATTCGAGAGAAGCGCGGCCTCGTCTATTCAATATCGGCCGAGCATTCCGGGTTCAGCGACGCCGGGCTTTTCGGGATTCAGGCGGCGACGGGCCACAAGCAGGCGCAGCAAACGGTGAACGAAATCATCAAGGTCCTGGGCGATTTCACAAGGGAGGGCGCCGCCGCTGAAGAGCTTGAAGTGGCGCGCGAGAACCTGCTTGGAGGCACGATTCTTTCGCTGGAGTCGCCGTCTAGCCGCATGGGGCGGCTCGCGCGCAACGAGCTTTTCTACGGCCGCCAGCGCCCGGTGAAGGAGTCATTGGAGAGCCTTAAGAAAGTGACGGCGAAAGAAATCGTTCGCGTTGCCCGCGATCTCTTTAGAGAAGACAACCTCTTGGTGGCCGTGATGGGCAAGCCGAGCGCCTTGGAAAATCTTGACCTTGGTCCATTGGCGGAGAGGCGATGAAGGTCCGCTTGAAGCGTCTTGCGAGCGGCGAAGGGCTTCCGCTGCCTGAGCCCGCGACCAACCACTCGGCGGGGGCGGACCTCCGCGCCGCGGTGGCGCAGCCAATCGTTATTCCCCCGGGAGGCCGCAGCCTCGTGCCGACCGGTTTTGTATGGGAAATACCCAGGGGATTTGAAGGCCAGGTGCGCCCGCGCTCCGGGCTCGCGATCGAACACGGGATAACCTGCCTCAACAGCCCTGGAACAATAGACGCCGACTACCGGGGAGAGGTCGGCGTCATCCTTGCCAACCTCGGCTCGAAGCCATTCAAGGTGGAACGCGGAATGCGCATAGCACAGATGGTTATCGCGCCCATCGCGCAATGGCAGGGCGAAGAGGCGGCGACGCTTGAAGAGACGGCGAGGGGCCAGGGCGGGTTCGGCCACACGGGGACCGGCTGATGTTGGAGGTAATCGTCCTTGGCAGCGGTTCGTCCGGCAACGCGCTCATAGTGCGGTGCGGGGATGCCACCGTTCTTGTTGACGCCGGCTTTTCCTGCCGCGACCTTCTCAGGCGGATGGCCGCGGTTGGAGTTGACCCCGGCGACATAAGCGGCATCCTCCTGACCCACGAGCATGATGACCACGTCAGGGGGCTGAGGCTGTTTCTCAGGCAGTACAAGACCCCTGTTTACGCGGCCCCGCAATGCTTCGACACGCCGGCCCTGTCCGGGATTGAATTTCGAGGCCGCGAGTTCTTGCGGGACGGCGAGGAGGTTTCCATCGGGTCGCTCAGCTTGAAGCCGTTCGCGGTTCCGCACGACGCCGCGGCGACCTTTGGGTTCGTCTACGAATGCGGCGGCGTCCGCGCCGGGCACGCCACCGACCTGGGCGTCGTGACGCCCGGCGTGGCGAAGTCTCTGAAGGGCTGCCACTGCCTTCTTGTTGAGTTCAACCACGACGTGGACAGGCTGCTTGCCGGGGGGTATCCTCTTAAGCTGAAAGCGCGCATTCGAGGGGAGCTTGGCCACCTCTCGAACGAGCAGGGCGCCGGGCTTCTCTCCGGCGCGGTGTGCAATGAGACAAAGGCTGTTTACCTGATGCACCTCTCGCGCAACAACAACCTTCCCGCGCTTGCCCGCATGGCCGCGCTGGAAGTCCTTGATGGCTTCAACCTTCGCCTGGAGGTCGCCTCTCACGGCGAGCCTTCTCCGGCGTGGGTTGGGTAGGAGGTTGAATGATACCGCGCTACAAGCGAAAGACGATGGAGAAACTCTGGTCCGACGAAAACCGCTACGCGGCGTGGCTAAAGGTCGAGCTCGCCGCGCTTCAGGCGCAGGCCGAAGCGGGCATGGTTCCCAAAGAGGCCGCCGCGGAAATATCGGCCAAGGCCAAGTTTGACGTCCGCCGAATCGAGGAGGTCGAAGCCGTTGTTCGCCACGACGTCATCGCCTTCACGACCAGCGTCGGAGACAGCATCGGCCCGCTGAGCCGCTACTTTCACTATGGGCTGACCTCGTCTGACGTCGTTGACACGGCGCTGGCGATGTTGACCAGAGACGCGCTGGACATCATTCTTGACGGGGTGGACCAATTCAGCGCCGTTCTCAAGAGGCAGGCATTCAAGTACAAAGGCCAGGTAATGATAGGCAGGACGCACGGCATTCACGCCGAGCCGACGACGCTTGGGCTGAAGTTCGCACTCTGGCACGCCGAAATGGGCAGGAACCGCCGCCGCCTCGCGGCCGCCAGGGACGCGATAGCCGTTGGAAAGCTATCAGGCGCGGTTGGCACCTTTGCCCACCTTCCCCCTTCCATCGAGGAGGCGGTCTGCCGGAAGCTCGCGCTGGAGCCCGACCCCATAACGACGCAGGTGATCCAGCGCGACCGCCACGCAGAGGTTCTTTGCGCCATAGCGCTTTGCGGCGCGACGCTCGAAAAGATAGCGACGGAAATCCGCCACCTTCAGCGCACTGACGTTCGCGAGGTGGAGGAGCCTTTCGCCAAGGGACAGAAGGGCAGCTCCGCCATGCCGCACAAGCGCAACCCGGTCGGCTGCGAGAACATCACCGGCCTGGCGCGGCTTCTGAGGGGATACGCCGTTCCCGCCCTTGAGAACGTAGCGCTATGGCACGAGAGGGACATTTCCCACTCGAGCACCGAGCGGATCACGCTACCGGATGCCACGACGCTGCTCGACTACATGCTCGACCGCTTGAAGGGCATCCTCGAAGGGCTGCTCGTATATCCCGAAGCCATGGCTCTGAACCTCAACAAAACCCGTGGCCTGATATACAGCCAGCGCGCTCTTCTCGCTTTGGCCAAGGCGGGGATGAGCCGCGAGGAGGCCTACGCCGTGGTTCAAGGCGCGGCCATGAGGTGCTGGGCGCAGGAGGGCGATTTCCTCGACCTTCTCGCCGCAGAGCCTGCCGTCTCGGCTCGACTGGCCAAGGAGGAGCTGCGAAAGGAATTTGACCCGGCCCTTTTTCTTCATAACCTCGACGCCATATTCGAGAGAGTATTCAGCGAAAGGCCGTAAGGGGTATTCACCACCAAGGCACCAAG
>JAEMPZ010000036.1 GCA_022759065.1 Acidobacteriota bacterium
CTCCCCGTCCTCCCTGTGAATCTTGCTTTTTTCCTCCGTGGCGGCGCGCCTTCGTGTCACTCGGCTTGATATTCCGCCGCGATGCGGTCCACCGCGCGGGCAAGGGAAAGGTCATTTTCGGTGACGCCGCCTTGCGAGTGCGTCGCGCAAAAGACCGTCACGTCGGCGTAGCGCACCAGAAGGTCGGGGTGGTGGTCCCGCGCCTCGGCTTCCACGGCGACGGCTTCGACGAATTCGATGCCCGCCATGTAACGCTTGAAGTTGAAGCGCTTGCTTATAGCTCCGCTTTCGAATCGCCAGCCCGGCATCGAGGCCAGCTCCTTTGCGATTTCATTTTCCGTCAACACAAGGGACATGGCGGCTCCTTTCATCCTTATCCGCGTTCACCCGTGTCCATCCGCGGATGAATGTTTCTTTTGTCTTTCTTCGACGACCGGCCAGCGGTGACCGCGCGTTTGATTGCGCGCCCGTCTTTCGTCTAACGTCTAACGTCTAACCTTCTTCCCTTCGTGCCCTTTGCGCCTTGTGCCTCAAGCTCATTCGCTGCCAGACCGAGGAAGGGAAAGAGTCGGCCCCGATCTCCGACGGGGCAGCCGCTCGATAACGGTCCAGCGCCTTAAATCCAACCATGGCGGCGTTGTCGGCGCAGTACTTGGGCGATGGGAACGCATGGGCGACCCCAAGTTCATCAGCAAGCTTTGCAAGCCTTTCGCGCAAGAGAGAATTGCAGGCGACGCCGCCGGCCATGACGACCCCGGCCGGATGAAGCTCCAAGGCGGCGCCTCTCACGCGCTGCAAGAGATGGTCCACGACGCGCTTCTGAAACGACGCCAGGAGGTCATAGGCCCACTGGGGCCATTGCTCTGCATCCGCGTCCAAAGGCAAATGGACGCCAAGCTTGTTCAGGTGATGGAGCGCGGCCACCTTCAATCCAGAGAAAGAATAGTCAAGTTCCCCGGAAGTGAATCTGGGCAATGGAAGCGAGACGGCGCGCGCGTCTCCGCGCCTTGCCAGCCTGTCAATCCACGGGCCGCCCGGATATGGAAGGCCGATGTGCTTGGCCACTTTGTCGAGCGCCTCGCCGGCCGCGTCATCCCTCGTCGCCGAGACGAGAAGGCGTTCATCCTCGCTCTTGCAAAAGAAAAGGTGGGAGTGGCCTCCGGACGCCACGAGCGCCAGGACGGGATACTTGAAATCAGGGCGTTCGATCCATGGCGAATGAAGATGGGCCTCAATGTGATTCACGGCGTAGAATGGAACTCCGAGAGCGGAGGCCGCCGCCTTGCCGTAAGATAGGCCTACGAGCAGGGAGCCAAGAAGGCCGGGGCCGGCGGTTGAGGCCACGGCGCCGATCTGTTCCATGGCAACGCCGGCGCCCGCTAGGGCTTCGTCCACGACGCATGGAAGGTTCATCAGGTGGTGGCGGCTCGCTAATTCTGGGACGATCCCCCCGTAAGGAGCGTGGACCTCGGTCTGCGACGATACGACGCTCGCAAGGACGCGGCCGTCGCCCGCCACGACCGCGCAGCAAGTGTCGTCACAAGACGTTTCTATCGCAAGAAGCGGTTTCATCATTTAGCCTGGCCCAGCACCCGCGCGACGTTTTCGCCGGTCACTGGAGATATGACGCCGCGCTCGGTGACGATGGCGCTAATCAGGCTTGCCGGCGTCACGTCGAAAGCAAGATGTAATACCGCGACTCCTCCTGGAACAACCCTGCGGCCGGCGATCACCGCCACTTCCTCCGCCGCGCGGCTCTCTATCGGTATGCCGGCCCCTGTTGGAAGAGCCATGTCGAAAGTGCTCGCCGGCGCGGCGACCAGGAATGGGATGCCGTGGTGGCGCGCAAGAACCGCGAGTCCGTAAGTCCCTATCTTGTTGGCGGTGTCGCCGTTGGCGGCGATTCGGTCGGCGCCGACGATCACTACGTCAACAAACCCCTTGGCCATAAGAGAAGCGGCCATGTCGTCGCACAGGACCGTCACCGGTATATCATCCTGCGACAATTCCCAAGCCGTGAGCCTAGCGCCTTGAAGGTAGGGCCTGGTCTCGTCGGCGTAAACCATCTTCACGCGGCCGGCTTCATGCGCCGCTCGCACAACGCCAAGCGCCGTCCCGTAACCGCCAGTCGCCAGCGCCCCCGCGTTGCAGTGCGTCAGCACGCGGCCGCCTTCTGGAACGAGCAGCAAGCCGTTGCGGCCGATGGCTCGGCAGGCGGCGATATCCTCTTCATGAATCGCAATCGCTTCCAAGCACAAGGCCCGCCGCAACACATCGGCGCTTGCGCCTCCCTTCGCAACCTGGCGGGCCTTGGCCGCCATTCTCCTGACAGCCCAGGCGAGGTTAACCGCCGTTGGGCGCGCCTGCTCAAGCACCTTTGCGGCCGCTTTAACCTCCGCGAGGAGAGCCTCGCCATCACTCACGTTGGGCCCAAATGCGGCGAGCGCCACGCCATAAGCCGCGGTTATGCCGATCGCCGGCGCTCCCCTAACGACCATATCCCTGATGGCGCTTGCCGTTGCTTCCGGCGTGCGGCACTCCATGAACTCAATTCCATCAGGCAGGCGCCTTTGGTCGAGAAGGCGAAGAGAGTCCTTGCACCATTCGATGTGGCTGATCACCTTTTCTCCCCGTCCGGAATTGAACGCAGGTCGCTTTCGATCTGGCGGAGGTCTTCCCGCTCGACCTTGCCCAGATCCACGTCGGCCTGGAATTCCCTGAGAGACGCCACGATATTTTCTTCGGCCTCTTTTTGCAGGTCGGGTTCTCGCAGAGGTTCCGAAGGGCCGAAAAGCGGCCGCATGACCCAGAGAAAAAGAGCCACGCAAACAACACAGAAAAGAAGAGTGACGAGCATCACGGCCTCTTGACGGGCAGAAGCGTGACGAGCCCGCCTATTAGAAGGATAACACTGCCGAGCCAGATCCAAGCGACCATCGGCGTCACGAAGACGCCAAGAACGGCCGTCCCCTTGGAAGTGTCGTATCCCGCGAGCACGGCGTAAAAGTCGCGCGCCAGCGATGAATGGATCGCCACTTCGTAAGAAGGTTCCTCCGGTGAACTCGGATAGAAAACGCGCATCGGCTGAAGCACGCCCAAGAAATGGCCGCCTTTGAATAGTTCCAGGTTGGCCCATATCCTCTGGTCGTTTACTTCCTGAAGCGGCCGGTCCATGTTTTCCGAACCGAAAGAGCTGAGCTTGGCCGTGTAGGGCCCGAACTTGACGCCATCCCCAACCTTGAGGCTCTCCTGGTACTGCGCCTGGAACGCCGAGGAAAAGGCGACGCCCACAAAGATGCAGACTATGCCCAAGTGGACGACGTAGCCGCCGTAGCGGCGGGGATTCTCCGCGAACGGGGCGGCCAAGGCTTTGAGCCCGAAGGAGCCATGGCGCCTTGCGGCAACAAGCACGGCGCGAATGTACTGTTCGAATATCAGCACGGCGACAAAGACCGAGAAAACGACGCAGGCGACGAGATAGAAGTAATCCTTTGGCCTCGAAGCGGCGTCGGCCCTGAGGGAACTTCCAACAAATATGGCCAGCAGCGACGCCGCGAGAGCGGCGAAAGCGGCGAGTCCAGGGACAATTAGGTTCCTGCGGTACCTCTCAAACCCTCCTCGCCGCCATGGAGCGATGGAAGCGACCCCCATGACGAGAAGAATGGCCAGCGCGACTGGTATGGCGCGCGGGTTGTAGTACTCCGGCCCGTGGTGCAGTTCGCGCCCCGTGAACATCCTGTAGAAGATGGGGCTCGACACGCCGAAAAGGACGATAAACGTAAAAAAGGAGAAGAGCAGGTTGGCGTAAAGAACCATGCTCTCCCGGCTTCCGGCCGACTCGATGCGCGAGCGCGAGCGCAAGAGCGAAAGGCGCGTGAAAAGAAGAAACATGCTTATCGCCAGCATCCTCCCCATGTACGCGAGAAAAATGTTGCC
>JAEMPZ010000059.1 GCA_022759065.1 Acidobacteriota bacterium
GCGGTGGAGGATCCTTCCGAAAATGGAAGGTGTCTCGATGCCGATCCAGTCCTCGGCGCACCCCAGCGCGCCCGCCAGCGCCACCGCGCACGAGATCATTACTATTGCTTTGGGCTTACGAAGCGCCAACATAGCACTATGCACAAAACTACTCGCGAGATCGGCTGATCTCTTGGGGGGCTCCCCAGCGTGCGCAGCCTCGCCCCGCAATGTGGTGCTTCTATAGCCCACGGATACCGGTGCCCCTATAGCTATTACGTGCCTTTGTGTTCCTTCAGAAGCCTAGCAATCAGCGCCTTAATCTCTTCTTCGTGTTCCAGGTTATCAATTTCAACAGCGGCACATGGGCCGTTGTAGAAGTTCTGCACAGGTTGTGACAGGGATGCAATTGGATATTTAGACACGATTTTCCTGATCTCAGTTTCTGGTAGCATAGCGATGAAGCGCAGCTTTTTGACACGGAGCTTTAAGAAGGCGATATTCTTTCCAGCCTTGATCGAGATGTAGTATTTTTGCGGATTAAAGACCAAGTCTTTGTCCAGTTCAGCCGCGAGAGCTTTGGTTCGTCTGTAGACCTCGGCCACTTGATCTTTCACACCATCGAGATGGTACTGCTCGGTGTACACGGGCCGGGCTTCATCGTCTACTTCTTCCTCGCTCTGTTCGGCAGCCTCGCTGTATTGCAGTGTTTCCAGATCTGGATGAACCAAGTATAGCACTTCACCTTCACAAAGGTACTTCTTGATCTCCAGGTAACGAACAAGCTTGCCCCACGTATCAGTGTACGTGTACATTATCTCCTGCATTTCATTGATGGGCCGATCTGCGATCAGCAGGATATTTTGGCTTGATTCTACCATGTCGCTAAGGAACTTATGAATCTCGATGTTCTTCAAATGCTTCTTGAACTCAGCCTTGAGTAGATCGTCGGTCTGGATCACATGGAATAGTTTATCGACCAATGACTTCTGCAAACTGGTGTTTTTAAAAAAAGCAAAGAACTTAGTAATTTGCGGAAAGATATGCTTGAAGAAACCATGTTCGGCTAATT
This sequence comes from Acidobacteriota bacterium, assembly GCA_022759065.1. GTDB lineage: Bacteria > Acidobacteriota > UBA4820 > UBA4820 > DSQY01 > JAEMPZ01. Next base: position 1,052 of record JAEMPZ010000059.1, read on the forward strand.
CGATCTCGACCAGGTACAGTTGGGGATCTAATGGGTCGGAGAAGTCGAAGAAAAAACCGTCTGGTATAGTAGCTCCAATGGATTTGGAATCAATCTTCTTCTTGGCGTTGATAAAAATTGAGTTCTTTCCAAAGAAGAGCTTGGACCCAGCCACTACCTCATCTTCGAACTGTTTCTCATTTTCGTACTTCGTCTCCAGGAATCGCTTTCCGTCGTAGACTATGGCCATACATACCTCCACAATTTTTTCTTTAGGCACCTATCGCCTACTTAGACTCCAGTGGTATTCCGCCACAACAGCGCATCAACCTTTTCATAGAGTCAGCCTACTTCCTCACCGGTGCCATTCTCCTTCTTCTGCCAAAGCGGGTCAAGGGCGTTGGCCCTCGCGCTACTCGCGATACTTCCGCTGTATCGTAAAGCGTAAGGAGGTAAAGCGTAAAGAGTGAAGGGGCGCCATGACCACCGCCCTTTACTTCTTTACCCTTAACCCTTCACCATCTTCTCAGCATCCCCGCGTCAATAGTGGTAGCGGGCCTGGAGAAAATCTATTCTACCCGCGCTTACAAGGTAGACGACGCGATGTTCTTCAGTGAGGCGGCGCGACCAGGCGCCCGATGCAATGTACTTGAGGGGCTCGGGTTTGCCGATGCCAGTGAAGGGATCACGGCTGACGGCCTCGACAATTGCCAGCACGCGAAGCGCCACCCTGCGATTGGTTTGGACCCAGAACTTAAGGTCTTCAATGAACTCGGGCTGAAATACCGTTACTCTTTCCGCCGAGACGCGCGAGCCCGGCTTGTTGCCTCTACTTGTCAAGGCCCAGTTTCTCCCTCAATTCGTGGACGGAGGAAGGGGGAGTTTTTTTCGCCTTGGCTCGTCTCAGGGCTTTCATAAGGCGCTCGGCATTGCGAGGCGACCTAAGGAGATGGGCCGTTTCCAGAAGGCTCTCAAGTTCCTCGGCGGACACAAGAGCGACATCTTCCGCGTTGCGCCTCTTGATTATCACCGCCTCGCGAGAGGAGGACACGAGGTTGCAAAAGGCCGCCAGTCTTGCGCGAACATCCGTGTATGTGGTCACTACCGTAGCCATGGATCATACCTCCTCAACCTGTACAGAGGTACCGTACATCTTGTCGTGGCACTTGTCAAGGGGATTATGGAACCGCAATTCCACGATGGAATGCTCTTTGGTGGACAGTGCAGGGTAGAGGAACACGCTCTTTGCTCTAATCCCTCATCCTTCATCTGTCCATCATCGGCCCATTGTGCCCTATGTGCCTCTGTGGTGACTATGCCCCCCTTCTTAGCCGCTTGACAAAGCGGCGGGTGAATAATAGATTCGTATCTTGGAACCTTGGATCAAGCGCCGCGCTTGGAAAGCGCAAGGAGGCATGGAATGAGCGATGGTCCTCAAAACGCGCCGCCGGCCGCGGGCCCGGTTGAGCGGATTCAATGCCAGTGGTGCCAGGGGCAGAACGAGAAGACGGCGCTGAGCTGCCGCCTCTGCGGCGCCCCGCTGGACGTGCGCAACCTCGTCAGCGAATCGGGATGGCGCGAGGCGCCCAGGCTCAAGGACATGACTGAAATCCACTTCGGCCAGAGTTCGTGCCAGGTCGAAGGGGAAATCGTCCCGGTCGTGGAGCTGTCGCTCCACCAGGGAGATGCCGTGTACTTCGAGCACCACGTCATGCTCTGGAAGGAGGAGTCCGTCCCGCTCACGACCCTCCAGCTTCAGGGCGGCTTCAAGCGCCTTCTCGCCGGGATGCCGTTCATCGTGAGCGTGGCCACCGGCCCGGGGCGCATCGCCTTCTCAAGGGATGCCACCGGCGAACTGGTCGTCCTGCCGCTTCATCCCGGAATGGAGCTTGACGTGCGCGAGCACGCCTTCCTGCTCGCATCCTACGCCGTAGGCTACTCCTTCGTGCGCATCAAGGGGCTTTACAACATCCTCTTCGGCGGGCAGGGGATGTTCATGGACCGCTTCGTCACCCAGCAGACCCAGGGACTTTTGATTCTTCACGGTTATGGCAATGTCTTCGAGCGCACGCTCAAGCAGGGCGAGAGCATCCTTGTTGAGCCCGGCGCTTTTCTCTACAAGGATTCGACCGTCACGCTCGAAGTGCAGCGCCAGCAGCTAACCTCCGGTTTATTCGGCGGCTTCGGCATGAGCCTAGCCAAGATGACGGGGCCAGGGCGCGTAGGCATCCAGTCAATGTACGTGCACCACCACACCGGGGATTGAGGTGCCAAGATGAACGGACAGACCGCTAGCACTGTTACGGGCCGGAGCTATGGCTGCCCCTATTGCGGCGGAGTCAGCGATGGGACCGGCTTGTCCTGCCCCAACTGCGGCTCGCCGATAGACGTGAGGCACATCGTCTCCCCAGCGGCATGGGCCAAAGTGGCGGGACAGAAGGACATGGCGCGATTCGACTTCGGAAAATCTTCGTGCCAGATAGAGGGGACCTACGTCCCGGTGGCCGACGTGCGCCTGGCGCAAGGTGACGGCGTCTACTTCGCCCACCACGTCCTTCTTTGGATGGAGCCGAACGTCAAGATCAGCGCCATGTCCCTGAAGGGCGCATTCAAGCGGATGCTTGCGGGAATGCCGATCGTAATGACCCAAGCCGACGGCCCAGGGCGAATAGCCTTCTCGCGCGACGCGCCCGGCGAGCTTCTCGCCCTGCCGCTTCAAAAGGGCGAATCGGTTGACGTGAGGGAGCACCTCTTCGTCCTCGCGACCCATGCCGTCGCTTATGACTGGTTCTCCACAAACGTCTGGTACAAGGTGAGGATACGCGAGGGTAACGAAACGAAGACCGAGACCATTTATCCGCTAGGCATGTTGATGGACCGTTTTTCCACTCCAGAAAACCCCGGTC
>JAEMPZ010000266.1 GCA_022759065.1 Acidobacteriota bacterium
CTTTACGCTTTAGCCTCCACGCCTTCCGCCTCACCAAATTCAGCCTTCGCGCGTCGCCAACGGGTAAGGATCGTCCCATTCGCCGTCGCGAATCAACTTCTTGATTTTCCGTTTCACTATGTCGCGTTTGAGCGCTGAAAGGTGGTCTATGAAGAGGACCCCGTCGAGATGGTCCATTTCGTGCGAAATGGCCTTGCTCAAGAACTCCTCTCCCTCGATCTCGAAGCTTTTCCCTTGTCTGTCAAGCGCGCGGATTTTCACCTTGGCGGGACGTTTCAGCTTTTCGTAGATCAGGGGGATGGAGAGGCACCCCTCTTCCCCGGTCATCTCGCCCTCTTTTGAAACGAACTCGGGGTTTATGAAGAAAACCAGGTGCTCCTTCCCGGCGTGTGCTCCAAGGTCAACAATCATGATGCGAACAGGCACTCCCACTTGCGGCGCGGCCAGCCCGGCGCCTTTTGCATGGCGCATCGTCTCGACCATATCGTCCATCAGCGCTTGAATGTCCGGCGTGATTTCACCCACCGGCGCGCACTTTTCCCGCAAAACGGGAGAGCCGTACAGTTCAATTTTTCGAATCGCCATTACCGCATTCTCCGTTGCGCCTCAACAGTGAAGACGTAAGACGTGAGACGTGAGACGTAAGACGTGAGACGTGAAAAAAGTAAGAAGGTGAGAGGGTAAGAAGGTGAGAGGGCGGGCGCCCTAAACTACCGCGCATGGCAATGCATCTTTCACTTTCTCACTCTCTAACTTTCTCACTCTCTAACTTTCTCACCATCTCCCTTCCTCACTTCCGGCGTCTAACTCCTAACATCTCACTCCTGCCCTTTCCCCAGCGGCTTTAGCCGCGCTTTGACAACGGATATCGTCCGCTCAACGCGCTCTGCAATAAGCCGTTCAAGCCGCTCTCTGACCTGCGGAAGCGATTCCAGCTTCTGCCTCGCGGCGGCCCCAGGCATTTCAAGGAGGGTTGAGGGCTCCGTGGCCTCTACAGTGGCGGTGCGCGGGACGTGGTTGAGGAATGCAACCTCGCCCAATACGTCTCCGCGCGCCAAAGTGGCAAGCTCAACCATTTCACCGCCAATCTCGGCCCTTGCCACCAGGCGCCCCTTCGTCAAAAGGTAAACGGTTTCTCCTTGTTCTCCCTCGTGAAGCAGGATGTCGCCAGCCTTCAGATCCTTTCGGCCGAAGAGGTCCAGCAGTTCCATGACTTCATTAGGATCGAGCCCGGGAAACGCCTCCATCAGTAGCGCGGCATCTTCTGAGCTGACTTCGCGGGGCGGTTCGGAAGCCAGCGCGTCAAGGTCGAATGAGAAAACTCCGCTTTGGGAATTGGCCTCATCAAGCCCTGCGACCCGTTTTGCCAGCGCCTCGTCAGAAGGCGCAAGCTTCGCCGCCTTGCGGAACAGCGCGACAGCCTTAGGCCTGTCTCCCGATGCCAGCGCCCCTTCGGCTTCTTCCCGGTATATCGCCGCCGCATCCTCCGCCCGCCCGGCCCCCTCGTAGGCTTCCGCGAGCCTCCATCTGAGAGAAGGGTCATTGGGGTTCCGCTTCAGCTTCGCTTCGATCAGCTTTATGGCTTTCTTGAACTCGCCTGCCTGAAGCAGAGCCAGCGGATCATCCTGCGTTTTTCCCTTCGCGAAAAGCGCCATGACCAGCCTCCACGGTCTTTCATATTACTCCAACGGAATGGTTTTCTCAACGCCACCGTCGTGGCCCAAATTCCGCGATGGAAGTGGGTGTGCCTTCGGCGACGGTTGTGCCACGCCGAAAGAAAAGAAGTTATTGATTAAGAGGGAGGGCCATTCCCTCCCCCTCCGCTGGCAAAGCCAGACGGAGGGACCCCCACCCTTGGGTGCCCTCTTCGCCTTCGGCTCGATGGCTCCCCAATCCCTTTTGGGTGAACGACCATTTTGGCTAAACGACGTGCTCATCGGCATTTGGGGGCGCCGTTGCAGTTCCGTCGCGGGATTGGGGTCGTGGGACAAGGAAGGTTAGACAGCGAGCAAGTCAGACGTTAGAAGTTAGAGGTGAGAAGTTAGACATGGAGAGTTTTGAGTTGAGAGTTGTGAGTGGTGAGTTAAGGTGCTTTCATTCTTTAACTCAAAACCCAAAACTCATAACCTGGCCTGGACCTTCCTTGACCCTCTAACTCTCTCACTCTCTTACCCTCTTACTTTTTTCACGTCTCACGTCTTACGTCTTACGTCTTACGTCTAACCTTCGTTCCCCCGGCGCCTTGCCCTCTTGACTGCATAGTGGGACAATGACCTATGACGGGCGGAGCCCGAAGGAGGGGCATCTCAATGAAAGGGATATTATTTGAAGAGCTGCTGCAGCCCTGGATTGACCGGATTAAGGATGAATCCCTGCGCGAGAAGGTCATCGCCACCTTCCAATCGGCGCTTGACAAAAGCGGCTACACGAAAGAGGCGCAGTTCCTGAAAATGCCCTTCACGCTGCTCACCAACTGCCGTGGCATCACCTTTCTGGAGCATACGCTGGCGGTCACGGCTGGCGCCGTTGGCCTTGCCCAGGCGCAGATGGCCCACTACAAAAAACCGCCTTGCGAGATAGACATGGACAGGCTCATCGCAGGAGGGCTTCTTCACGACGTGGGAAAAATTGTTGAAATTGAGCCGTTCAAAGGCGGATACAGAAAAAGCCGCAACGGGATGTGCATGCGCCATCCGATTTCAGGCGTCGCGCTTGCCTACGAACAGGGGCTACCCCCGGAAGTCTTGAACTGCATAGGCTGCCACGCCAAGGAGGGCGAGGGGCGCCCGCAAACCGTGGAGACGATTCTCATCCACCAGGCCGACTACGCCACCTTCGATCCATTGGTCATGATGGAAAAGGGAAGCTTGATATCGTAATTTTAGGGGAGGTTCTGCCATGAGCGACGCATACTATCCGCCACCGCCACCGCCACCGCCACTTCCAGCGGACAAAGCCAGCGGCATGGCCATCACCGCGCTGATCTTCGGCATCCTCAGCTTTTGCTGCTGCGGATTCATTGCCGGCATCCCGGCGCTGGTTCTCGGCTTCATGGAGAACGGCAAGATCAACCGGGGAGCTTCAAGCGCCAAGGGAAAATGGATGGCCATCGTGGCGATCGTGCTCGGAATCATTTCCGTCGTCATGGGCTGCATCCAGATCATCTGGATTTTCTTCTTCGGCGGAATGCAGGTCCTGCAAGGCATGATGCAGCTCTGACAGGCGTGCTTTTTGCCGGCGAGTCGTCACGCGCGGCGGCATGAGCCCGCGCGGCCCTCCCCCGTCACGGGTCTGCCTGAACACGCCGTGGACGTTGACAATTGTGCCCATGCCATATATATTAAAGAAGAAAGGAGATGGGCCATGAAAAGCGCGAAACAAGAAGCCGAGGCGATGATCGCCAAGCTGCCTGAAGACTGTTCCCTGGAAGACATTCAATACCAGCTATATGTTCATGAGAAGATTCAGCGCGGCTTGGACAGCGCCAAGGCCCGGGGAACGGTTCCGCAGGAACAAGCCGAGGCCAGGCTTGGCCAATGGCTCGCAAAGTAGTTTGGTCTCTGGAGGCGATTGAGGATGTCGAGTCCATCGCCCACTATATCATGCGGGACTCGCCGGCCTATGCCGCCTCCGTCGTCGAGAACATTCTCGCGATGGCCAGGGGCCTTGGAGATTTCCCATTCTCGGGCAGGGTCGTTCCCGAATGGGGGGACGAGATGGTCCGGGAGCGATTCGTGTACAGCTATAGAATGATCTACCAGATTCAGGCAGAGACGATCACGGTAGTGACGATAATCCACGGCAGAAGGCTTCTCGAACCATGATGGAAGAGGAGAAGGGAATTGCAGTTCTCTATACGCCCGAATGGCTTCTTGACAAGCCTTAGCTGGCGGCGTATATTCCAAGCATGGTCGTCAGGGG
>JAEMPZ010000268.1 GCA_022759065.1 Acidobacteriota bacterium
GACGGTTTGTTCGGGGGGTCCGGCCGGCTGGGAATATAACGGGGCGCCGGTTCCTGCCTAGGTTCTACCCGAGATGGCTGAGAGGGCCTCGGTTGATAGCTAGGCGGCTCAGATGGCCGTGGCTGATAGCTGGGTGGTTGCGACGGTCTTGGCTGGTAGCTCGGCGGTTGTGACGGCCTCGGCTGATAACTAGGTGGCTCAGAGGGACGAGGCTGATAGCGCTGGGGTGGTTCAGGCCGCGTCACATCGCCGCTTCCGTCGCGGGATGGCGTCTGATAGCCAGGAAGCGTTCTCGCCCCGCCTTCTTTGGGCTGCAGGCGAGGCGGCGTGATACCCGGCTGCTGGCTTTCTCTTGGCGTCACCCCAGAATCATGGCGTCCAGGGTTTTCCCAACTTCCTCCTGATCGTCCAGGAATGTTGCTGCCGGCGTCAGGTAATCCTCGTTTTGGCGTAAGAGGCGTGCTTGCGCCAGGTTCACGCGGTATGTGCCCAGGGATGTCCGGACGGACGGAGAGACCTGTCAAACCGGGGCGGCCGGGGTCACCAGGCCGCAGGGAGATCGCCCTTTCCCTAAGCGAGGCCATGTCAGTACGACCGGCACGGTAGGCGTCAACGTCTCTTGGCGTCAAGTGGATGCCACCGACCATTCCGCCCCCGCGTTGAGGACCATCAACTCCGCCTCGCCCCAGCAGTTCCTTGCCTATCCTTGGGTTAGTGGTAATAGGAGCACGAGGAGGTAGGATAGGGACGATGTGAGGCGGGGGTGGATTTGGATGGCCGACTACTACTTGCGTGATGTTGTTTACGTAGATATTGGTAATGTTGACGCTCATCCAGCCGCGTGGACCCCAGCACGGACCGTTGTAACCATAAGGAGCCCAGCCAATCCATCCGTCACCCCAATACCAGGCAACCCAGGCAGGGGAAAAGACGACGCCAGGGACCCACCCCCAGCCGAAGCCGACGATAAACGTCCATCTGCCATAATGACAAGGAGCCCAACCCCAGGGTTCGTAAGGGACCCAAGTGGTTCCCCACGGGGTATAAGCCCAGCGTCCGTTGTAGTAAGGACTCCACTCTGGGTCGGCATAAGCAGGCAGCGGACGCCAGACGTTTCCGTAAGTGGCGTTGTAGCTCCACGAGCCATAGGAGTCAAAATCACTTGCGTAAGCCGCCAGATTTTCAGGCAGGTACTTGCGTGAATCCGAGTCGCGCACGGGTCTGGGAAGGTTTTGGTCACGATATGCGAGCAGTGAAGGAGCGGCGTTGTCCCCTGCGGGTCTTGGCGGAGTTGGACCGTAACCGTATTCGGCGTAGGTTGCGTCCATCCTCTCTAGCGTCACCGTCTGCCCGCCGCTCGAAACCTGGCACCTGCCTTCAATGGCAGTCACCATCGTGCGGTCAACGTTCTCGACCTCAATCAGGTAGAGACCTCGTTCGAGCGGGGTGACATAGGCGGATGGAGTAGTAATGCCTCCGCCGTTGTTCTGCGCGGGATCGTTCTGCACATCCAGGAGCATGGAACCCTTCCAGAGCTTTGCCTGAAGCGGGTGCTGCCCAGATGGGTCAAGGCTAGGAAAGCTTGTGGTCTCAAGGCGGGTGTCGTAGTCAAGCCAGAGATGGGTGCCGTCCTGAAGGAAAATGTCAAGTCGGCCAGAGGAACCAGTCCAGACGGTGTCGCCATTCATCAAAGGGGTGTTGAGCGTGATTGGCTGCGCTTGCGAGTCCCGGTTGCCGAGCACCTGGGCATCTCCGTCCAGGTGGCGCACGGTGGCATACTCCTGTGCGCAAAGGGGAATCAGGGCCGCAAGGGCCAGGCCTGCCAAAAGAGTTTTTCTTAGGCTGTGGGGTCTCATGGTTCACCTCCAACGCCACAGACCTAAGCAAACCCGCTGCCATAGTGGATAAATAAATAAGCCCCTGCAAAAGCAGGGGCTTAGCGGAGAGGTGTTGTTTGGAAGATGTCCGATTACACGGACATGTTTGTCGAGCCGGACGCCTAATGTCCTTCGACAATCACGGGAATGCTGGCTAGCCGCTGTTGGGTGTTCTGAATTTGAGCTTCAAGCGAGGTCATCTGGGCCCTGACGCTGTCAAGCTGGCTTTGAACGGCGCTCATCTGCTGCTGGGCGGCGTTCTTGTCGGCGAGGTTAGTGCTCGTGGCATCCCTGTCTCTCAAGGCGGCGACCTGGGACTGCAAATCCAGCATCTGCTTCTGCAGGTCGGAACGCCTTGAAACCAGGTCGGCCAACTGGCTTTGAATCGCATCGCGGCTTTGATTGGCGCCGGGGGCCGCAGCGGGGGTCATCGCGCCCTCGCCCTCGGTTGGATATCCAGGCTGGGCGAGTTCTCCCTCGTTGGCAAGCTTGGAGCGCTGGCTTATTTTCTGAAGCTGGTCATCGTTGATCGTTTTGACCGCTACAGGCGGCTTCACGCCGCCGGCAGGGGCACTTTGATAGGAAGCCGCCCCGCCGGATTCTGTCTTCGCCAGGTCAACTTGGTCAACAGGCAGATAAAGCTCAAGCCCCTGCTTCTGGAAATAGGCTATGCCGTCTTTGATGAGCGGCTTGTCATCGGCGTTGATGATCTTGCCGTCGGTCAGGTAAATCTTGTAGGCCGCGGGAACCGCCATCGTGAGTGCCAAAAGGAGCAAAACCACCAACAATCTGCGCGCCATGGGCTACCCCCTTCTAAAACTCCGCCTATATTATGGGCCTTGCGCGGCTTGGTGTCAAGCCACCCCTTCCATCAAGAGCCAGCCTGTGGTATCGTTCTTCTGCGGAAAGGGGCAGATGTCGCAGCCGAAGCCTCAAACCAAGCCTTTCGCCGAACCCCACCCACTCTTAAGGCTCGTGGACCATGCCAACGTGCCTTCGCACGTGGCAATAATCATGGATGGAAACGGCCGCTGGGCAAAGGCGCGTAGTTATCCTAGAATCGAAGGGCACAGGGCCGGCATCGAAGCGGTAAAGGCGGCCGTGGAAGCCGCTCAGGAATTGGGCGTGCGCTACCTAACTCTTTACGCTTTCTCGGTCGAGAATTGGAAACGCCCGCAGCATGAAGTCAAGGCGCTTTTTCAATTGCTCAGGCGCTTTCTAAAATCGCAAGCCAGCCGCATGGAGGAAACGAAGGTTCGTTTTCGCTCCATAGGCAGGCGGCAGGATTTGCCAAGGGACATCAGGGCGCTTTTGGACCGTTATGAGGAACAGACAAGGAATGCCACCGGCCTCACGCTGACTCTTGCTCTCTCCTACGGCGGAAGGACGGAAATAGCCGATGCCTGCTCGCATTTGGTGGCCGAAGCGGTTAAAAGCGGGCGCAGCAAGGAGGTCACGGCCGAAATGATTTCCGCCCATCTGTACGCTCCCGATTTGCCGGACCCGGACTTGCTTATCCGCACAAGCGGCGAATTCAGGGTCTCCAACTTTCTTCTGTGGCAGATAGCTTACGCGGAAATCGCGATCCTCGACGTCTTCTGGCCGGACTTCAACAAGCAGCACTTTTACGAAGCGGTCCTTGATTATCAGCGGCGCGAGCGGCGCTATGGGGGAATCGGGGGCTCCGGCTCCGCGGCTCCTTCGCAGAACGGCGGAAGCCTCACGTGAAACGCGTCTTGACTGCCATAGTCCTTTTGCCGCTTTTTTTCGCGGCCGTTCTTGCGGCTAATCCAATCTGGTTTGCGGCTCTTGCGGCTCTTGCAAGCCTGTTGGCATGTCGTGAATATTTCGGCCTGGCCGAAGCGATGGGCCAGCGGCCATTTCGGGCGATAGGTTACGCCTGGGCGCTGCTGGCCCTTGTTTCCGCCTGGATCCCCGAACAAATTCCCTTTGTCACCGTACCATCGCCGGTGTCGTTGCTGTGGGAATGCTGGCTCTTTTCTCCAAGATGG
>JAEMPZ010000238.1 GCA_022759065.1 Acidobacteriota bacterium
GCGAGAGCGGTGCGGGCAAGAGCACGGTGGTTCACATTCTTTCGCGCCTGTATGACCCGCGGCCCGGCTCCGTCTTTATTGGCGGTGTGGACATTACAAAGATTCCGCTTCAAAGGCTTCGCGAGATGATAGCCATCGTGCCGCAGGAGGCTTTCCTGTTTTCGGACACGATCGCTCAAAACCTCCTTCTTGGAAACCCGGCCGCCACCGCGAAGGAGCTCCAAGAGGCTTGCTCGCTCGCCGCGATAAGCGACGAGATCGAGGCCTTTCCCAACGGGTACGAGACCCTCCTCGGCGAGCGGGGAATAACGCTCTCCGGCGGCCAGAAGCAGCGCCTCTGCCTGGCGCGCGCATTGTTGAAAGAGGCGCCGGTGCTTTTGCTCGACGACACCCTTTCCGCCGTGGACGCCGGCGCCGAAAGGAAAATTCTCGCCGGGCTCGCCCGCGCCAGGAAGACAAGGACGACGATAGTGGTCAGCCACCGCGTCAGCGCCGTCAGGGAACTGGACCGAATTATCGTGCTCAAGCGCGGCGCGGTCATGCAGCAAGGCGCCCACGCTGAGCTTATGGCGACAGAGGGCTACTACCGCGAGATGGCCGAATTGCAGGAGATCGAGCAGTAATGGCCTTAAGACGGGAAGAGGAAAAACTCGGCGCGTTCACGCTGCTGAAGCACCTGCGGCGAATCGTCGCATACGTGCGAGGCCGCTGGGTCCTGCTTCTCGCCTGCGTCCTTCTTTCACTGCTCCAGGCGGGAATTGAACTGAGCCTTCCCCTTCTCGTGCGCCACGGCATTGACCGCTACATCATGGCGCCCTACTTGCGCGTTGACCTTTCCGCGGCTCGAAGCATCGCCGAACTTCAACCGGGGCTTCGCGGCAAGCTGATTGACGCCGGTGACGGCCATTACGCTTTTATCCTGACCGCCTCGCTGAGCGAGGGGGAACGCGCCGAGCTTAGCGCGCGCCACCTTCTTGGCCAAGCGGGATGGTACCGAATTGATGGAGGGCCTTCGGAAGCGGCCCATTTCATATCCGACTCCGAGTTCCGGAAGCTTCCCGCCGCAAGGCGCGCCTCACTTAGAGAAGGAGCCCGCCACGGGGTCTTTGTGCTCGCTCTCTTGTACGTCGGGCTGCTCTTGTTGGATTTCCTTCTCTCTTTCGGCGTCACGATGGGGTTGAACCACCTTGGCCAGAGGGCGGTACAGATCATGCGGGACGAGCTGTGGCGCCACCTGCACAAGCTGCCCGTGCGCTACTTCGACGAAAATCCAGTCGGCCGCCTCGTGACGAGGGTGACCAACGACACGGCCACGCTCTCGGACCTTTTCGCCTCCGTGCTGGCCACGGCGCTGAGCGACATCGCCCTCTTCTTCGGCATTCTGGGGATTCTATTGTCCCTGGACGTTGGGCTTTCGCTTCGCCTCTTCCTGCTTGCGCCGCCTCTGATCATTCTCTCTTTATGGTTCAAGAGCGCTTCACAGAAAATCTACCGGGGCATCAGAGTGCAGGTGGCGAAAGTGAACACCTTCCTCCAGGAGGCGGTGACCGGGATCGTCGTGGTCAAGGCATTCACGAGGGAAGCCGATTTCTCCAAGCGGTTCCAGGAGCTCAACCGGGAGTTCTACAAGACGCAGATGCGCCTCATATACATCTTCGCTGTTTTCCGGCCGGTGATAGACGCGTTCGCCGTTTCGGGCATCGCGCTGGTCGTCTGGTACGGCGGAGGAGAGGCGCTCCACAACGCGGTCTCGGTCGGAACGCTCGTGGCCTTTCTTCTTTACTTGCGAATGCTCTTCATGCCGCTTCAGGACCTGGCCGAGAAGTTCAACATCCTCCAAAGCAGCATCGTGGCCAGCGAAAGGCTCTTCAAGATTCTTGACACGCCAGAGGAACCTTCGGGCAGTGAAATACCGGCAGTTACTTCGGGCGAGATCGTCTTCGACAACGTCTCGTTCGCCTACGAGAAGGAAAGCCCCGTGCTCAAGGAGGTCTCCTTCAGGGTCCCGCCCGGCAAGACCGTCGCGCTCGTGGGGCCTACCGGTTCCGGCAAAACCACCATCGCCTCGCTCCTTCTCGGCTTTTACAATCTTCCAGAGGGGCGCGGCTCGGTGCGCGTGGATGGACTGGACGTAAGGCGGTGGGACGTCGCCGAGCTTCGGAAGCGTTTCGCCCTTGTCCCACAGGATCTCTTTCTTTTCTCTGGCACGCTGGGCCGGAACGTCACGCTTTTCGGCAGCCCGGCTCAAGAAACGATGGAGCGGGCCCTGAGCGTGAGCCGCCTCGATAAAGTCATAGAGCGGCTGCCCTTGGGGCTTGATCACGAACTGAACGAGAGGGGGACGGTCATCTCGCAGGGCGAGCGGCAGTTGGTCTCGTTTGCCCGCGCGCTCTGCCATTCCGGGCAAATCCTTATCCTGGACGAAGCGACCGCCAGCGTTGACAGCCGCACCGAACAGCTCATCCAGGAGGCTCTAGACGACCTATTGAAGGGACGCACCGCCCTCATCATCGCCCACCGCCTTTCCACCGTGCAGGAGGCTGACCTGATCCTCGTTTTGAAGAAGGGGCGCATCGTCGAGCAGGGCACCCACCAGGAGCTCCTCTCCTTGGGCGGGCTATACAGCCACCTTTACAGGATTCAGTTTTCCAACGGGACGGCGCAATGAAAAATGGCGGCGAAGAGCCCGACAATGGAGCGGTCGCCATCCCAATAGAGGGCGAACTGGACCTGCACACCTTCGACCCCAAAGAGCTTGGCACGATTCTGCCGGAATACATCCACGCCTGCCGCGAGCGCGGGCTTCTGGAAATCAGGGTGGTGCACGGGAAGGGAAGCGGAGCGCTGAGACGCAGCGTTCACGCCCTCCTCGCGCGGCTCCCAGAAGTCGAAAGCTTCCGCCTGGCTGGCGCGCCCTCCTTCGGGGGCTGGGGCGCAACCCTGGTCAAGCTGAAGCCGATTCTTGAGGACTAGGAGAAGGGAAGTGGAACGTAAAGAGCGGGAACGTTTCATCGAGGAGCGGCTGTGGCGCAAGGATTGGCGCGGCCTCGCTGCGATGGCCGAGCGGCCGGGGCTTGTCATCTGGCGCCTGATAGCGATGCTGCAAAGTCCCGACCGGCGCCTCGCCCTTCGCGCCGTGGTGGCGCTAGGACGGTTTGCCGCTTCCTTGCGACCAGGCGAGCCAAACGTGACTGAAGCGGTCAAGGGGCTATTCTGGATGATGAACGACGAATCGGGGAATCTTTGCAGGCTTGCGCCGGAGGCGATCGCCGAAATACTGGCGGCGCGGCCGGAGCTTCGCCCAAGTTTCGCGCCGCTGATCCCCCAGTACCTTCTTGAAGAGCCTTTTGAGGCGGGAGCGCTGTGGGCGATGCTTCGCCTGGCGAGGGCCGGGCACGAATGGAAGCCCTCTGACGCGCGCGGCCTGGCCGTTTCGCTGAGGTGCGATGACCCGCGCCGCCGCCACCTCGCCCAGCGCCTGGCCGGGAAACTGGGGCCGGAATATCACCACAAAGTCACAGTGGTGAGATAAGTGTTTTTATTTGCGCCTTGGCGCCAGGCATAAAATTGCGGCTATAATGGTTCCTGAGCATGAGGAGGTTCAAATGACTTGCAACGTTGGCGGATTTGACAGGGCTTTCCGGATAGTTGTGGGGCTATTGGTTCTGGCGGCGGGCGCCTATTTCAGGTCTTACTGGGGGCTTGTCGGGCTTCTGCCCCTAGCCACTGGCATCTTCCGTTTCTGCCCAGCCTACCTGCCCTTCCGCTGGAACACCAGCGGCAAGGGATGAAGTGCTTAGGGCTTGTCAAAAGTTCGTTAGACGTAAGACGGTAGACGTGAGACGCAAAAGCAAGGTTTTGAGTTGTGAGTTTTGAGTT
>JAEMPZ010000133.1 GCA_022759065.1 Acidobacteriota bacterium
TCCGCCGTCGTCTTTGCTCCCTCATCTATCATCCCTCATCTCTCATCTGCCTTTGATGCCCTTGGTGCCTTGGTGGTGAATATCATCTCTCACGCCGTTGCGTCGCCGCCTTTCGGGGCGGTGGCGGTGGCTTTGCGTTCGAGTTTGCCCCAGCCGACCACTCCTCCGCGCACGGCGGTCATCACCGACTTGATCGCGACGTAGTACATCAACTGCCGGTAGAGAAACCGCTGGACGGGAAGCCAGACCATCAGCCACCAGTCCTCGTCGCGTTCGAGCGAAAAGGCGAGAACCGAAGCGAGGACGTCCACCACGAGGAACATAGCGTAGTAGAAAAGGACGCGGGAGAGCGCGTGGCTCGGGTCGTCGGCGGGGTGGTAGTGCTGCTGCATCACCGCCATGAACACTGACGTCGCCATCACGAGGTCCATCACGGGCGAGACCAAAGGAAAGAGCACCTGGAACACGAGGATGTTGGGAAGCGCAAACATCCCCATTGATCCGTAGCGGGGATTCAGAAAGGCCTTCCGGTGTTTCCACGCGGCCTGCATCGTCCCGTACATCCAGCGGAAACGCTGGCGCATGAAGCCTTTCACGGTATCGGGGGCCTCGGTCCACCCGCGCGCCCGCTCGGCGAAGAGCACCCTGGTCCCCTTCTCCAATAACGACAGCGTCAGGTCGGCGTCCTCGGCCAGGGTGTCGGAGGAGAATCCGCCGGCGCCGATGACAAGATTCTTTCTCCACGCCCCGACCGCCCCCGGCACGACCGTGATGCAGTTGAGCGCTCCAAAGGCGCGCCGGTCCAGGTTCTGCCCCGTTATGTATTCAAGCGCCTGGTACCACGTGTGCAGGTTGACGCGGTTGCCCACCTTGGCGTTCCCTGCGACAGCGCTGACGTTCCCGTCGGCGAAAGGAGCAACCAGCTCCCTCAGCGTTGACGGCTCGAAGATCGTGTCGGCATCCAGCGCCACGATGATTTCGCCGTTCGCTTGCGTAATGCCGAAATTGAGAGCCGCGGCCTTGCCTTCGTTCCGTTTCGTAAAAACGCGGACCAGTTTTTCGCCGCCGAATTTTTCCAGGGCGGTCTGGTAAGTCGAGTCGCTGGAACCGTCGTCAACAACGATCACTTCAAAAGCCGGATAGTCTGAAACCAAAAGCGCCTCGACGGTGGCAGCGATCACCTTTTCCTCGTTGTAACAAGGCACGATGACTGAAACAGGCGGAGAAAAATCCGGGGGCGCAACGGGCTTCCGCTGGAATTTCTCGACCACGGCCAAGAGGCCGATGAAGCAGAGGCGCGCTATCCCGAGCACGATTCCCAGCACGAACAGCAGCGACAGCGACCAGATAAAAACGCCCAGGAGGATGAAAAAGAGGTCGTCAATTCCCGTTATCAGCCGTTCGGAAGGGGGGACTTTCGGCATCACCTCGTCCCTGGAGAGGCCCATCAGCTCGCTGACGCCGACAAGCTTGAAGCCTCGGGCCTCCAGTCCCTCGATGAGGAGCGGGAGCGCCTTTACCGTCTGCGAACGGTCCCCTCCTCCGTCGTGCAGAAGGACGACGTTGCCTTTGTGCAGTTCCGCTCCTTCAAGGACCCTTCGCACGATGACGTCCACGCCAGGGTGGTACCAGTCGCCAGGATCAATAAGCATCCCAACGGTGACGTATCCCAAGGAGCTAGAGACGAGGAGCGGCTTCACCTCGGCCGGGGTTGTCGGCTCAACGTCCTCCCCGTAAGGCGGCCTGAAGAGGATGGTCTGCCTTCCAAGCCTGCTTTCAAGAAGGCGCTGCGTGGCGTTTAGTTCGAGGGTCAACTGCTTGTCGGATATCTCGGCGATGTTTGGATGGGAAAAAGTGTGGTCGCCGATCTCGTTTCCTTCGTTGACCAACCTTTTGAGCAAGGCCTGGTGCTGCTCGGCGTTGGAACCGACGATGAAAAAAGTCCCGTGGACGCCGTATCGCTTGAGGATGTCAAGAATCGGCGCCGTGTATTTGCCGTCAGGCCCGTCGTCGAAAGTCAGCGCTATCTTCATCGGGTCCTTGCCGCCGGAACGCAGGATCACGTACGGCGATGGGAAGCTGACGAGCTTCGCCGCCGTTATGAGGCCGGAGTCGTCGTCAAACTTGATTTCGCGAAGGCCGTCTTTAGGCGTGGCCTTGACTCGGAGAATCTCTCCCTTGCCTTCGTAATCCAAGTCGTAACCGTAGTGAAGGACTCGCAGGGACTGGGCCACGCCGGCGTCAAGGTCGTCCTCCTTGCCGCTGAGCGCCCAGAAGGAGGGGTCTTCCGAGCCCAGCCTCCACAGGGCGTAACCCGCCGGCCCCAGATCGGAAGAGTCGTTCATTTCGTTGAAGCTCGTAGTGGCGTCTAGGAACCATACGTGGTGAAGCGCGTTGTCGTCGTCATAATAGTCGTAGGTGGGGTTCAAGGCCCCAGCGTCCATGACGATCTGGCCGTCTGATTCCGAGGCCGTCGTGACCGCCTCCTGGTAACTCAGCGCGTTGGCGCCCTTCTTCCCGTCAACCCAATCGTAACCGTAGTTGCCCAGGGCTATGATCAGTTTATCTGATGATATTTGCTTGGTTCGCTCGCGCACAAGCGATGCAAACCAGTCTTGCGCCGCGAGTGGCCCGGCTTCGCCGGAGGACCAGTGCTGGTCGTAAGCCATCAGGATCAGGTAATCGCAAGCCTTCGAGAGCCCGGCATAGTCGAAGCCGGGGTCATCCATTGGTACGCATTCGGCGACCTGAAGATTTTGCGCCCTGGCCGCCGCGCCAAGCTCTTCCATAAAAGTCCGAAGCGCGCGCTGGCTCATGTTGGGCGAACCCTCGAAGTCAACGCAAAGCCCCGCCAGGCGGCGAGCGGCGGCGAAGTCAACCATCCCGCTTATCGCCTTGGCGCGCGCCCTCTTGTCCGCGAGGAGTCCCGTCAACAATTCACCGTTCCAGGAGAATGAAGCGGTATTGAAGTTATTGGCCAGCGCGAAAATTTTAAGATCCGGGCGGTTGGCGTGAATGAAGTCGAGCGCCAAACGAGTTCGGTCCGGCGCATCCTCAATGAGCGAACCGTCCTTTCCGCCAAGATGCAGCCACTCCGCGACAAGGCCGTCCATCTTGTTAATGTTGGCCTTGAGCGAAGTGAGGCTGGTGTCATCCCAATTCACGTAAAAGCCCAAAAGCAATGGATGAGACTGGCCATTGGAAGCGGCCCGAGCCGCGAGTTTTTTCTGAGCCTGTGCCGCCTTGGCCTTATAGAGCTGGTATTGCGTGCGGAAGAGCCTCCGCTCGCGCCTGTCCATTATCCACGGCTTGTGCACCGGCGGCGCCAGCCGCTGGCGCAGGGTCGCGCGGCGCCCGTCGAGCGCCGGGGAAAGAAGCGATGGATTGATCATGACGCTGAAGACGGCTACGCCGAAGCAGATGGAAAGGAACGCCCCGAGGGCGAGAAGCCCCGCGCGAACCCTTCGCCACCGGCGCCTTTCGGGATCGTGAAATACCGGCCTTTGCGGATGGCCTTTGTCTTGGGGGCTCATTGCTCTGCCATCATAGGCACGGCGAAAAGAACAAAGCTGAAGTATGAATGATGAAGTAGGTTTTTGAGTTTTGAGTCACTGCTGTCCAAAACAATTTTCCCGGGGATGCTTACTGTAACAATGACGGAACTTTGAGGGCATGAGTCGCTCGATTTAGAAGCGAGGCCCCCAGAAACCACGACGAAGGCGCGCCGCCACGTCGTGGCGGCTGCCAAAAGACGCATCGGCCACGGCTCCAAAAGTCCAACAAAGGGAAATGCTATGCGGCAAGGACTTTTT
>JAEMPZ010000158.1 GCA_022759065.1 Acidobacteriota bacterium
GCGCGGTCGTCGTTCGTCGTTGGTCGGTCGTCGAAAGAAGAAAAAACAATCACCAGAGAGATCACAGAGGACACGGAGGAAGAAGAGGCCAATTAACCACGGATGAAAACGGATGAACATGGATGGACGCGGAGCGGCCGCGCTTTACTGCTTCTGCCCGCAGAAAGGGCAGGTGATGGCGCGCTTTGGAAGGGGGCGCCGGCAGTTGAAGCAGAAACTCTCTTTCGGCGTTTCGCGGGCGGCGATGCGCGCTCTTATGTCATTCAACTCCCTCTGCTTCTGTGGAGTGGCTCTCAGGTGCTTCAGTTCGGAAAGCAGCTCGTCGGCCGCGTGATACCGCTGGCTCAAGTCCCTCGCCATGGCTTTGACGATGATGTCGCTGAGCTCCTTGCTCACCGATCGGTTCTTGAGGTTAGGCGGCGTGAAGCGTCCCAGGGCGACCATCTCCTCAATTCGTGACGGGTTCAGGTCAAAAAAAGGGAGCACGCCGGTCACCATCTCATACATCATGACGCCCATCGAATAAATGTCTGAGGCATAGGTGGCGCGCCCCTGAAAGTGCTCCGGCGCCATGTAGGGCGGCGATCCTATCTTGGTTGAGGCGTAAGACTCCTTTTCGAGAAGCCGTGATATCGAAAAGTCCACCACCTTGGCAATCTTGTCTTTTGTCAAAAGGACGTTCGATGGGCGCAGGTCCCTGTGGATGACGTTGTGCTTGTGAGCGTAAGCGACGGCGGAGCATACCTGCATTGCCCACGTGACGGCCTGCGCCTCAGAGATGTTCCCCTCCCTGGTTAAAAGGTCTGCCAGCGATTCTCCCTCCACGTATTCCATCACGATGAAGAAAACCCCCGATTCGTTGTCCTGGTCGGCTGTGAGGACAGAGACGATGTTCGGGTGGCTCAAGGGCGCCATTAGCTTGGCCTCGGCCGCCAGCTCGCTTTGGTCCTGGTTCTGCTTGTGCGGAACCTTGAGGGCGACAAGCTTGCCGATCATCGTGTCTTCGGCCAGGTATACCGCTCCGAAGCCGCCGTTGCCCAGCGCCTTTTGCACACGGTATTTTCCGATGAGCTGGTCTTTCAGGAACATCGCCACCCTTGCCTATTATACAATGGGTAAAGGGTGAAGAGTAAAGGGTGAAGGGTTAAGGGTAAAGAAGTACCTTGAACCTCTTTACCTCTTCACGCTTTACCTCTTCACACCTCACGTTTCACTCCCTGACCTTCCTGTCCTCCCTGTTAAAATTGCGGATGATGGATGATAGATGAGGGATGAGGGCAAGATCGCCGCGGCACGCCTGACGCCTTACTTTCCCATCCGCTTCCATCCGTGGCCTATTCTTCTCTCCCCGCTTTTGGCCTTTCACTGGGCCATTCGCCCAAGGTGGTAGCGGCCGGGGAGGAGCTTGAGCTCCTGGATGCGTGATTCAAGGAATTCCTTGAGGCTCTCTTTATGCTGCCCCTGTGGGTCTTTAACATCTACAGCGCCATCGCTGGCCACGGTGACTTCCCACAGTTGCCCGGATGGCGGGCACTGTGACGGCGGAAGCTTGAGCACCACGTACTCCTTGTCTCCTTCGGCCTTGAGCGTGCATTCAACCAGGTCAACAAGGAGGTAGCGGCTTGGCGGCTCCGGCGCTCTCGCCTGTGAATTTTCCTCATTTCTTTGCGCCGCCGCGGCAAAAGCGGGAGGGCTCTCTCTTTTCTCTTTCATCATCCGCGGTTCGGGCAGGGGGCCATCTTTGCCGTTACTTTCCATCTGCTTGGTGTTTGTTTGGGGCTGGGCCGCGCCAAGAGTGGGCAGCTCGATTGGCGGCGTTGGCACGCGGGCGTCAGCCGCTGAAGAGTGCTCCCCTTTCGCCATCTCTTCCGGTTTGGCCAATTCGCTTTGGGGAATGGCTTTGCGCGCCGGCTCAATGATGGTCTTGAGGCCGTACCCGCCAACCACGAAGGCAATGGCGAGGATCAACAGCGGTCCCGCCCACGCGGCGCGGAAGAGGCCCAAAGCGGACCAGAAGGGCTTTCGCGCCGCCTCTGCTCTCACCCGCGCCATGATTCGCGTGTGAATAAAGGGCGGCGCCTCGTCCTCCATCTTGATGGCCGCGAATGCCTTGGAAGCCGCGCTCCAGCGCTCGGCCGCCTTGCGGCAGGAGGGGCAGGCCGCGGCATGAGCCTGGGCATCGCTCTCCAGCCACCCCTCGTCGGCGTCTAGCCTTTCGAGGAACTCATTGCACTTCATGGCCATACTCCTAGAAGCGCCTCGCGCAATGCCCTTCTGGCGCGGCAAAGGCGCGACTTGACCGTCCCAACCGGGCAATTTAGGGCGGCGGCCAGCTCTTCATATTCCATTCCCTGAATCTCCCTTAACACAAGCACCTCTCTGTGTTCAGCGCCGACCTTGCCAAGCGCGGCTTCAACGGCCTTGTGTAACTCGCTTCCAAAGGCGCTCTGCTCCGGCCCGGGGCCGGGATCGTTGATCGCCGGCGTTCTTGGCACGCCGTCATCGTCTTCGCCGCAGTCCGTTGAAATCGAAAGGCGGCGCAGCTTCTCTTCGGCCTTGGCGGCGTGGTTCCGGCAGACGTTTATCACGATGCCCGTGAGCCACGTTTTGAAAGCCGCCTCTCCCCTGAAAGCCTTGAGAGCCCTGAAAGCCCTCAAGAATGACTCCTGCACTGCCTCCTGCGCGTCCTCGCTGTTCCCTAAAATACGGTAGGCGGCCTGGTACGCTTCTCGTTCGTGGCGAAAAACGAGATCTTCAAATGCGGATTCATCGCCATCTTGAAAGCGAGACACCGCGTCCGAGTCCGCGTCAGAAGCCTTCAGCAGCCGGGTGGGAGCACCCCATGCTCTCATGCCACAAGGATAATACACCCTGGCCCCGATGTTCAACGGCGCCTCGCACTCCCAAATTTCGCAATGGCATCAGGGGGCACCGTTATATCTCCATCGCGGGATTGGGGCCCGCTCTTCCCATAAGACCGGAGAATTGCTAAAGTGTTCCTTCGCGGCCGGAGGGCCATTGAGCCATGGAACTATACGAGATAAAGCGGCAGCGGCTCCTGTGGGCAAAGGCGGCCCTATGGCTTGGCTGGTTGTCGCTGGTTCCGCTCTTTGGCGTTGTCGCCGCGGCCCTCTCTGCCCTGACGGCTTCGCTCGCGTATCTCCTTGCGAAAAAACGCCCTGCCCGCTATGGCGGCCTGCCTCACATTTACGCCGGCCTCGTGCTATGCCTTATTGGGATGGTTCTTTTATTTCTGGAAGCCCGGCTGTTTTTGGACTGGAAGATAACGCAGGCTTACCAGCAGCGGATGGCTCTGAGCGTGGCGAGGATGTATGAGTGGTCGCGGGCGCTTGAAAACTACAGGCTCGATAACGGAACTTACCCCGAAACTGTTGGGCTGATCCACCTGAGAGACCAGCTCGTGCCCCGTTACGCTCCAGCTTTGAGCATCGAGGATGGCTGGGGCGACCTTTTTCAGCTAACTGTGAGCGTTTGCGACTACACGTTGAAGTGCGTGCCCCCGGCGGCGCCTTCGCGAACAACGCCAAGCCCGATGGTTGTCAAGGCCTATTTCCCACTGCCGCCGCCGCCTCCAGCGCCCCTCATAGGGCCTCCCGCGCCGTGGCCGCCTCCCTTCGCGCAACAAACGCGCTGACTCACTCGTAAATCTTGAGCGGGTTGTATAGCGTGTCGCGCTCTACGGGAACCCGCCCGGCGCGGCGGATAACGTGCAGAAGGTCATCCAGCGAAAGGCCGACGGGGGTTTTCGCGCCGGCGTCGTGTGTGATCCGTTCCTCGACCACCGTTCCG
>JAEMPZ010000068.1 GCA_022759065.1 Acidobacteriota bacterium
TCCGCCGTCTTACGTCTTACGTCTCACGTCTAACGTCTAACTCCTAACTCCTGACACCTGACCCCTGACGCCTGACTTTCCTCCCTTTCCTCCCTGTCCTCCCTGTGAGTCTTCCCTTGGTGTCTTGGTGGCTTGGTGGTGAATCTTCCCGCTGGTCGCCGGAATGACGGCATGTGCGCGTCCGTCTACACGGTAATGCGCGCGAGCAGCGCGTGGGCCCTGGCCTCGTCGCTTGCAAGGCGCGCGACGGCGGCTTGCTTTTCCGCCTCGGTGCTCGCGTGAAGCGCCAGTCCCCTTTCGATTGTGTCTCTTAGCCTTGCAAGGACGGAGGAAATGACGGACTGCAACTCCGTCACGACGACGCCGCCCTGTTCCTGCATTCGCTCAGCCATGTCGGAAAGAAGCCTGTCGCGTTGCATCGAGTAAAAGAGTTCCACCTTTTTCAAGAGCGCTCTTTTGGCGAAAGCCCCTCCCCACTTTGACGGCAGAAGATTGATGATCGAGCCCCCGGCGGATGACAGGCCGGCCAACTCAGGTGGGACGTGGACGTAAAACCTGCTCTTTGGAGGCGCCGGAACTTCGAGCGTCACGGGCGGCATCTCCAGGTTGAACCACTCCCCCGCCGTCTGAAGGAGCCTGTCCAGAATGGCCTGGTACTGATTGGTAAGATACTCGATGCCCTTCTGAAAGCCCTCCTCGGCGATGGCTTCGGCTTCGCCGCGCAGAGGGGAAAAAAGCTCCTCGAGGCTTTGCTGAAGCGCGTGGACAACCGCGGAACGGCCCTTGCCCACGGTCGGGGTCTCGTCCCAGGCCCGCTCCAAATGGCTTTTTACTTGGTCCCGTTTCGCTTCCCACGCTTCGTCAAGAAGCGCCTTTACGGCGCCCAGCGCTTTTCCCTGCACCTGCTCAAGAACCCAGTAACCGCGGGAGCGCTCCAGGTCAAGCCCCTCTTCTTCAAGCTTCAGGCTGGAAAGCCGCGCGCGAAGCTCCTCTTCGGGCTTCTCGGCGGCCCCGCGTTCCATGGCCAGGACGGAGATGAATCCCTTCACCCCGTTTTCGAGCTTTCGGCGGGATGATTTAAGCAGGGTATCCGCCCCCTCCTGGTCAAGAAAGGTCTCAAGCTCCTTGCGAAAATCGGCAAAGGGTTTGTCTGAAGGATCTTCAAGCGCCCTTCGCGCCGAAAGCGGGAAGATTCGCCCCTCGCGGTCCCATAGGTCGCGCAGCTTGGCGCGGGTGAAGCTTAGCACCTGTTCAACTTCCTCTGGCCGCAACTGGTCGCTCTTGTTCAAAACGAAGAAGAAGCGCTCGGCGCGATCCTTCACCTTGGCCAGCCACTCTATCTCCGTCTGGGTAAGGACGGGATCAACGCCTAAAACAAAAACCGCCGCGTCAAGCTGGCCAAGAAAAGCCTCCGACGTTTCGGTATTGTGGTCGTAAACCGAACCGACGCCGGGCGTGTCCACTACTCGCACCGGGCGGTCCAAAAAAGGGCACGGCCAGTCAACCCTTGCCCACGCGACGCCCTTTTCATTCTTGGGATTCTTTTCCTCGGTCACGAATTCCTGAAGTTGCTCGACCGGGGCCTCTTGCTCTCTTCCGTCCAGAAAATGTAACAAAAGCTTTGGCTGCAAGCCGTAGCGGACCGACGTTACGACGCTTGTGAGGGGAAGCACGGAGGATGGCATGACTGGCGCTCCAAGAAGCGCGTTGATGAGCGTTGACTTGCCCCTCTTGAACTGGCCGAGGACCGCGAGCGTGAGGCGGCCCTTGTCGAGCCTTTCGGGCAGGCGCAGAACCCCCTCGTCGAGAAGGCCCTTGCCCCGCTCGTTGGCAAGCGCTATTAGGCTTTCCGCTGTTTCCTTTAGAAGCGCGGCCGAAAGCGTCATCGCCATTCCCCCTAATGGTTGAGGCGTCATCAGCCGCGAGGGCGGTTTAGGCGAACGCCATCGCCATGTTTTATTCTAGCTTCACTGGCGCCATGATTCAACCCGGCAGCCGGCTTTATTGAAAGGCGTCACTTTGCCGGCACCACCCTTGGGCGAACAACGAGCACCGAACAGTGCGCGGAATCAACGATCTTGTCAGCCGTGGAGCCAACGACTCGCCGCTTGAATGTCGAGTGAGGGTTCGTGCCGACGACGATCAGGTCGGCGACAAGTTCCTCGGCTTTCCGAATGATTACCTCGCTCGGCTTGCCAAAGTCCAGATGCGTGGTCACGTCAAGCGCGGCGGCTTGTTGAAGCTTTTGCTTGGCCATCTCGAGATTTTTCTCGTAATGGCGCATTGCCGATTCTTTCGCTTCGTCCACCTCGCTTACCGTCTCCGCGTATTCGGGAATGCGGCCCACGGCCAGAAGGTGGATTTTCGCCTCTTTTTCGGCGAATTGGGCGACGCGCTCCAGCGCGAGCTCGGCGCCTGGCGAACCATCGTACGCGACCAGGATGGTTCTCATGGTTTCCTCCCTTTGGACTCTTTGCGCTCCAGCATGAACTGAAGCCTTTCCTCGCCCTTCGGCTCGAAGAACCTTTGCGCTATCAACGTTGGAATAATGGCCGTCAGTATAACGACGACGACCAGAACCGAGTACTGCTCTCTCGTGATGATTCCGTTCTTAAGGCCGTATAACGCCGATATCGTGCCGAAGGTCAGGCCGGTGCTCATCATGAAGGTGTTGTAGAAATTGACCTTGGACCTGATGCCCAAGAAACGGCCAGCGGGCCAAAGGCCCAGGAACTTCGCCGCGCTCTTGGCCACGAATAGAACCAGAACCGCTCCGATGCTGATCCATACGGCTTTAAGCGAGACCAGGCTGCCGGCCTTCAAGAAATAGAAAGGCGTCAGGAAGGCGAAGGTCGAGGCCCTAAGCCGCCGGACCAGCTCCTTGCTTTGGAGAAACGTGTCCGCGAGCACCATTCCGATCAGGTAGGCGGGCAAGACCGCCTCGCTGCCTCCCTTGGAGGCCAGTAGCCCAGCGCCGAAAAGGAGGAGCAGCAAGTAGCGCACCTCCGGCTCGCTGGGGTGGCTGTTCATCCGCTTCAAAAGCCATCGCGTGATTCTCGGAAGGACCGGCAGCACAAGAACCATCACGGCGGCGAAGCCATAGAACCATGCGCCGAAGTGAGTAAATATGAGGCCGAGCAGAATGACGGTTCCCAGGTCATTGATGAAACAGGCGGCCAGGATGAGCTTGCCCACTGGCGTTTCATTCAGCCCGGTTTCCACCATGACGGCGTAAACGACGGCCACGGAGGTCGTTGACAGGGCAATGCCGGCAATCTGCGAGGCGCGCAAGTCCCACCCCAAAAGCCCATGCGCCGCGGCCAAACCAAGGCCGAAAGGCGCCGCGCAACCTATGATGCCCAGAATGATGCTCTCCTTCCAATACTGCTTGAGAACCTTGCTTTCCAGCTCGGCGCCTGCCAGAAAGGTGAGCACCACGGCTCCGACCGACGCCAGAAAGCTGACCCAGTCGGTTACCACGGGGTGAAACCAATTTCCGGCGGCTATTCCGACGACTAGTTCGACAAGAGCCACCGACAAGCCAATTTTCAACGAAATGAGGCTGGCCAGGAAAGCCAGCCCAAACCAGATGCAAACGTTTGCCCACAACTCCACAAGACACCTCCACTTTCTAGTGGCAGGCGTCATTAGCCCAACGGCAGTTGCGGGAGAACGCCATCTCCGCCTTTAATACTAGCAAAACCCGCAAATTATTTCAAGCGCGGGGAACTAGACCCCAATCCCACGATGGAACTAGAACGGAGCCCCCAAATGT
>JAEMPZ010000146.1 GCA_022759065.1 Acidobacteriota bacterium
CCATGATCGGCGTCTGCCTTGGGCACCAGGCGATTGGTGAAGCTTTCGGCGGCAGGGTCGTTGGCGCGCCAACGCTGATGCACGGCAAGGCAAGCCCTGTTTATCACGATGGCAAGGGGATATTCTCCGGCCTGCCAAACCCATTCGACGCCGGCCGCTACCATTCTCTCGTTGTTGAAGAAAAAACGCTGCCTTCGGAACTTGTGCCGCTCGCCCACAGCGCCGACGGAGAGTTGATGGCAATGGCCCACGCCAAATATCCCGCCGTGGGCGTGCAGTTTCATCCGGAGTCGGTGCTGACCCCGCTGGGCGTGCAGGTTGTCCGCAACTTCTTGAGGCTTTACAAAAGGAGGGACGCTTCATGATGGACATTGGCGTTCTGCAGCGAGCCGTGCGAGGCGAACCAGTCAGCCGCGAAGACGCGGCGCTGATTCTGCGCTCCTTTGCCGACGGGGAAGCGGGGGCGGATGTGCTGGCCTCATTCCTCACCGCCCTTCACATCCACGGCGAAACCGTCGAAGCGCTTCTCGGCTTTGTCGAGGTCGCCAGAGAGCGAATGATCAAAGCTCCCTTGCCGGCAAGCGATGCAATTGACCTGTGCGGGACGGGCGGAGACGGCCAAGGCACGGCTAACATCTCGACCGCCGCCTCTTTCGTCGCCGCGAGCGCCGGGGCCACGGTAGCCAAGCACGGCAACCATGCGGTCTCCGGAAAGACCGGCAGCGCGGACGTTCTTTGCGCCCTTGGCGTGCCTTACAAGATGAGCCCCGCAGAGGCGTCACGCGCGATCACCAAAACTGGAATCGCGTTTCTCTACGCGCCGGACTACCACCCGCTTTTCGCGCGCGTCGGCCCCGTGCGAAAAGCTATCGGCTTCAGGACGGCCTTCAACATGCTTGGCCCCCTGCTCAACCCCGCGGGCGTCAAGCGCCAATTGGTAGGAGCCGCCTCGCCTGAAATCGCGTCGCTTATGGCTCAAATGCTTGCCTCGCTTGGCACTGAGCGGGCGTGGGTCGTTCACACGCCAGGCCCATTTGACGAAGCAAGCCTTACGGCGGATTGCGAAGTGCTTGACGTTTATCAGGGCCAAGTCAAAGCGTTCCGGCTGGCTCCCCGGGACTTCGGCGCGAAACCCGTTCCGCCTTCCGCCCTGGCCGGTGGCGACGCGGCCTGCAACGCCCGCCAGATCGAAGCCGTGCTCCATGGCGAAGGCGGCCCCTTGAGCGACGTCGTTTGCGCGAATGCCGCCTGCGCGCTCGTCGTTGCGGGCTTTGCAAACGACGCAAGGGAGGGATTCGCGCTGGCCCGCGCTTCGGTTGAATCGGGCGCCGCCCTCGATAAACTTGAACAACTGCGGCTATTGGGAAGGGAGACGGCGCGTGTCCTGGCTTGAGGAGCTTTACGCCCAAAAGCTCGCCAGGACGCCCAAGCGAGAGAATGGGGCGCCTGGATGCGCGGCTCCAACGATTGCCGATCCCGCTCAAAGCGCCAGTGGTTTCACGCCGGCTTTGCGCGCGAAACCATCGCCATCGGTAATCGCGGAGATAAAGTTCGCCTCGCCGTCGCAAGGCGCCATAAGGCCACGGAAGGACGTGGAAGCGGTGGCCGAAAGCTACGCCGCCGCGGGAGCAGCCGCGCTTTCGGTGCTCACCGAGGAGAAACACTTCGGCGGACATCTCTCTTTCATCGAGCGCGCCAAGAGGAGTTCCGGGCTTCCCATCCTTAGAAAGGATTTTCTGGCGACGCCTTGCGATATCGCCGAATCGCAAGCCGCCGGGGCGGATGGCGTCCTTCTAATCGCCCGCTTCCTACACCGCGAAACTCTCGCCGAGCTGATCTGCAAGGCCCGGGAATTCGGCCTCTCGGCTCTTGTCGAGGTCCACGGCGAAGAAGACCTGGAGAAAACGGCCGGGTTGCCGGTTGAGATCATTGGCGTGAACCACAGGAACCTTGAGACGCTTTGCCTCGACATGGCGCTGTCGGCGCGCCTTGCGCCGCTTCTTCCAGCAGGAGCCGTCCGCGTGGCTGAAAGCGGCATTTCAACCGGGCGCCAGCTTCGCAAGATGGCGGCGCTCGGATACGACGCCGTGCTCGTGGGAACGGCTTTCATGCGAACCAGCGCCCCGGGCAAAGCTCTGGCCAGGCTGATTGGGGAGGCTCGTGATTCCAATTAAGGTGTGCGGCCTTACGAGAGAAGGTGACGCGCTTCTGGCCTGGGAGCTTGGCGCGGCGGCGCTTGGGTTCGTGCTCTATCCCAAGAGCCCGCGAGCCGTGTCGCCTTCGCGCGCCGCATCGCTTCGCGGCGCCCTGCCAAAAGAGGCTTTCTGCGTGGGAGTCTTCGTGGGCGCCGCGCCTAATGAAGTAAACGATGCGGCCCTGGCTGCGCGCCTCGACGCGGTGCAGCTTCACGGGAGAGAGACGCCGGAGGATTGCGCTCGCATATCGGTGCCGGTCATCAAGGCGCTCCTGCCGGAGGACCTGAACGACCACGGGCGGATCAAGGCCTACAAGGCCTCGGCGGTCCTGTTGGACTCTTTCATGAACGGCGCGCCCGGTGGCGGAACCGGGCTTCGGGCCGATTGGAGAGCCGCTCGCGCGCTTGGTTCGGAATTCAGGCTAATTCTGGCGGGAGGAATAACGCCGGCAAACGCCCGCGAAGCCTTTCTTAGCGCCTGCCCCATGGCGCTGGACGTCTCCAGCGGCGTGGAAAGCGCTCCGGGGATAAAGGATCACGAGAAGCTGCGGGCGCTTTTCAAAGCTGCCGGCGGCGATAAAGGAGAGAGACAATGGTTGATCGGGTGACGGAATCAGAGCCTGGAGCCAATGGCTATTTCGGGCAGTACGGGGGACGCTTCGTCCCGGAAACGCTCCTGCCCGCGCTGGAAGAGTTGGAAGCTGCCTATGAAGCGGCGAGGAAAGACAAAGCTTTCCAGGCGGAGCTGGCCGAAGCGCTGGCGACTTACACCTGCCGCCCGACGCCGCTCTATGAGGCAAAACGGCTCTCCGAGCGCCACGGCCTGCGCGTCTTCTTGAAGCGGGAGGACTTGAACCATACCGGGGCGCACAAGATCAACAACGTCCTCGGACAGATCATGCTGGCCCGAAAGATGGGCAAGCGCCGCGTCATCGCGGAGACCGGCGCGGGGCAGCACGGCGTCGCCACGGCTTGCGCGGCGGCGCGTTTCGGAATCGAGTGCGAAGTGTACATGGGAGAGGAAGACGCCAGGCGGCAGCGCCAGAACGTCCTTAGAATGGAGCTTCTAGGCGCGCGCGTCGTGCCAGTGAAAAACGGATCAGCCACGCTGAAGGACGCGACTAACGAAGCGATAAGGGATTGGGTGGCTTCATCCGAAACGACCTACTATCTGATAGGGTCGGCGGTTGGCCCCCACCCGTATCCGGCGATGGTGCGCGACTTTCAATCGGTGATAGGAAACGAGGCCCGTTTCCAGTTCATGGAGCGCCGAGGCTCTCTTCCGGACGCGGCGCTCGCCTGCGTCGGCGGCGGTTCCAACGCCATAGGGCTCTTCCACGCCTTTCTGAAGGACGCTTCCGTGAAGCTCTTCGGCGTCGAGGCGGCAGGCGAAGGCCTTGAGACCGGCCGCCACGCGGCCACGCTCACGCGCGGCATCCCCGGCGTGCTTCACGGGGCCTTGAGCTATCTCTTGCAGGATGACGAAGGCCAGGTGATCGAAGCCCAGTCGGTCAGCGCCGGGCTGGACTATCCGGGAGTCGGCCCTGAGCACAGCCCCCGTCGCGACGGTGGG
>JAEMPZ010000013.1 GCA_022759065.1 Acidobacteriota bacterium
GTCAAGTTAGCCCTCCCGCCGCTTCAGAGTACCACCAACCGCGCCAGGGTTCCACTAATAATCCTTTGTCGGCCATGTAAAGAGGTGAAGCGTAAAGAGTGAAGAGTGAAGAGTGAAGAGCGAGGAGTTGTTTTTTCACCCTTAACTCCTAACTCCTAACCCTTAACGCTTAACCCTTAACCCTTAACGCTTAACGCTTGGCACGCGGCGCCTTGACTACTTAGCCGCTTCATGTAACAATAGAGGCCTGGCGGGATCGTAGCTCAGCTTGGTTAGAGCGCCGGCCTGTCACGTCGGAGGTCGCGGGTTCGAGCCCCGTCGGTCCCGCCAAGAACACCCTCCCAACCCCATCCCTAGCGGCCGAGCAATCGGCCGCACCCTTTTTTTAGGGGCTTTCTGTCCTGCTCTACCAGGCGTCTCGCCTCCAGAGGGGGACAGTATGGCCCCCCCTGGTCCGCGTTACGTCTCACGCCCTCCAACCTTCATGATTCAATCTTCATACTTACTAAAGGGCCTACAGCCTAGACCCTACATCCCGGCTCTTCTCCGATCCGGTCAGAACCGCGCCGGGATTTTGCCGGCCTTGGCCTCGTTGAAGCGCTTCTCGGCGGCTTCCCAGTTGACGTTTTCAAAGAAGGCCTTCATGTAGTCTGGACGTCCGCCGGTGCCGTAGTCCACCATGTAGGCGTGTTCCCAAACGTCCATCACCAGGATCGGGATGAAGCCCGCGACGTTGCCCTCTTCGTGCAGTTGGACGAAGTGGTTCGTCAAATTGCCGTATGCCGGGTCTAGGTAGAGGATGGCCCATCCTATGGAGCGCGACGCGCCGCACTTTACGAAATCTTCCTTCCACGCATCGAAGGAGCCGTACTGCTCTTCGAGCGCCTTGCGAAGGGGCGAACCGGCCTTCGGCTCGGCGACGCCCGCCTTGAGGTTGCCGAAGTAATACTCGTGCAGCACCATGCCGTTGTACTCGAAGCCGAATCGGCGGCGCCTGTCGGCGTAAACAGGCGTTGACGTTTTGCCTTCGGTCCTTAGTGCCTCCAGTTCTCCCTTGAGGGCGTTGCTGTTGCTGACATAGCCCTCATAGAGTTTCCAGTGCTGCGCTATCTGGTTTTCGGTGATGCCCTTGAGGCCTGACGGTTTGAGGTACGCTTTCACTTCGTATGCCATCTTGGTTTCTCCTTTGCTATTTGGTGGTTCAACTTGTGGCGCATCGCCCCATGAGACAATATTGGTGAAAAGACCGCTCGCTAGAAGGGAGGCCGTAGAAAGGCCGGCAATACGAATAAAGCGGCGTCTTGGTATCATGGCAAACCAAATCGCTCCGATCGGCGCGGGCGACTCCCTTCTCCAGATGAACGGCCAGGCAATGGAGCTTATTCCATCACGGGCTTGGGGCGAACAACCTGAACTGAAGCCTGGCCTGCGCTTCAAGCATCGTCTCGCCGTGGAAAACCCTGACTCCCTGGTGTCGTGCGGCCTTGACCAGCGTGGTTTCGCCCTCCCTGGGTATAACCATATCTAGAATCGCGCCGCACTTCAAGCGCTCTCCAAACATGGGGCTCTCGCCCTCCCGCAGCCCCAAGGGCGTGGCGTTCACCAGCAGATCCCACTTCGCATTTTCCCGCTCTTCCCACGGAACGGTTTCGCAGTTGAACCTCGACGCGAGAAACCCTGCCTTGGCTGAATCTCTGGCGCATACCGCAACGGGGCCTCTGCGGCAAAGCGCCATCGCCGCCGCCGCCGCCGCGCCGCCGGAGCCAAGCAGCAGCGTCCGGGGCCTTGGCGCCGCCGGCCGCTTGACGGCGCTTCTGACTCCATAAACGTCGGTGTTTGCCGCCATCCATCCTTCAGGACGCTTAAGCAGAGTGTTGGCGGCTCCAGTGGCCATAGCCAGCCTGGAGTGAAATGCGGCTTCTTTCATGGCCGCCTGCTTGTGGGGGATGGTGACTGCCGCGCCAAGCAAATTGAAATCCCGCGCCAGCCGCGCGAAATCTTTTAGCTCTTTGAGGGGGAAGAGCACATACCGTTCGGGGCGATCTGCTTCTCGAAGCCACCTGTTGAAGAACGAGGGCGTTTTGGAAAACTGGAGCGGCCACCCCAAAAGCGCTATCAGCGGCGTGGAGGATTTTATTTCGAGCGGGGCGCAGGAGAGCAGCAGATCAAGCGAAGGCTGCCCCTCGCCAGCGGGAGCGCACCCCGGCGCGCTGGCATAAGTGGCGAGCGAACCCCACGCGATGGCTAAAATCCTGCTTAAGACCCCGGAAGAGCCGGAAGCGAAGACGATCAGGTCATTTAGCGAGCCGCGGCTTGAGAGAAGGTCGCGCGCTTGAAGGTTGCCGTTTTCGTCATCGGCAAAGGGAACCACCTTGTAAGCGGCCGCCCGCTTTTGCCGCATTCTCTCGGTCACCTCCGAAAGTGCTTTCCTTTCACCGGGCCGCCCGTGCCATGAAAGGATGAGGCGAGAAGGGGCAATCTGTCCCGGAAGGTTGTCAGGCGCGCCCTCCGCTGGAAGATCAATCCATGCGCCGAGCTCGCTCGCGCGCTTGAAGTGGGGCCATTCATCTGGCCGAACTCTTATCCTATCGCCGGAAACAAGCAGTGGGATTTCGGAAGCAAGCTCGACGGCTTTGTGCCGCTCCCCTTCCGAAGCAAGAATGTCGAGCCTGATTTCGGCGCGGCTCGCCCCCATCGCCAAGGCAGCGCGCGCGGCTTTGGCGGCGCCGGCGGCGGTTTCCGACGAAGCCGTCGCTATTATTGGGCCGGGGCCGTTTTGGGGGAACTCTTGCCGCATCTTCCACCCGTCTTGCCAGGAGCGCTCGTTCCCGCTTCCGGCGAAGAGCATCCAATTCAATTAGAGTATAATTCAAACGTGGAGAGAGGTGAACCATGGCGCTCGAAGAGATCTACGGCTCGGAGGCGGCTTCAATCTTCGAAAATCTCGAACGGCAGCGCGAGGCGCTGGTTTCGCTCAAGCCTCAGCTTCTTCGCGCTGGGGAATGCCTGCGCGAGGCGATTGCCGCCGGACATAAGGCGCTATTCTTCGGGAACGGCGGCAGCGCGGCCGACGCGCAACACTGGGCCGCCGAGCTTTCTGGCCGTTACATCAAGGAGCGGCGAGCCATGGCCGGGCTGGCGTTGACGACCGACACAAGCGCGATCACCGCGATAGCCAACGATTACGGCTTTGAAAGAATCTTCGAGCGCCAGGTCGAGGCGCTCGCTAATCCTGGCGACGTGGCCATAGGCATCTCCACGTCCGGCCGCAGCCCGAACGTCCTTAAGGGATTGATGAAGGCGAAGGAAATCGGGTGTAAGACGATAGCAGTGTTGGGCCGAGACGGGGGGAACATCGCCCCACTTTGCGACGTGGCGATCGTTTACGCCGCGAAAGAGACGCCAAGGATACAGGAGTTCCACGCGGTCATCGGCCATCTGCTTTGCGCCATGGTTGACGGGGCTTAGAAGCAGGCCGTGGGCTGTTGTGGGCTGTAACTGGGCAACAAACGACGGCAGACGGCAGACGGACGCGCGGGTTGATGCGCGGTCGTCGTTCGTCGTTGGTCGGTTGTCGGTCGCGCTAATGCCGTCATTCCGGCGACCAGCGGGAGACCGGAATCAGACGGCGCGGGAGGATTCACCACCAAGGCACCAAGACACCAAGGGAATAATCACAGGGAGGACGGGGAGGTCAGGGAGGAAAGATTCTCACCACAGAGATCACAGAGGACACGGAGGGAAGGCCAAGGGCAAAGGATAATTT
>JAEMPZ010000070.1 GCA_022759065.1 Acidobacteriota bacterium
TGAAGTCCAAAGGCGGCGGAGCGCTGGAAAGCGCCGAGAGGGCAAGAAGAACCCCCGCGAGGATAAGAAGGCTGGCAAGGCGGCCCGCGCGGTTTTTCAACGGCCTGCTAGACCCCAAGCAGCGAAGCGTCGCCATCCGCGAGGTAGTGAATCATGGCCTGCTTAAAGTAATCACGGCCTCGAATCGAAGGTTTGGTGAACCGCTGCTCGTAGGCTTCGCGGCTGCGGTCAATGTCATCCTTCAGCAAGACGTACAGGTTTTTGTTTGCGCGCCCGTCCTCTACCTCTTTGGGGTGATAGAGGACTATTTCCTGGATGAGAAGGCGGGCGAAGCGCTTTGCGTCCTCGTGAGCCTTCTCTTCGCCCGGCGGAATCGGTTCCTCCTCAAGGGGCGCCTGAGCGGGCTGAGGCTGCGAAGGAGCGAAAGAAATCTCCGGCGGGGTTGGCTCCGCCGGGGGAATCTCGGCGACAACCGTCTCGGAAGGCTCGGCGGAGAGCGTCCCGCTGTCCTCGAAAAGCGCCTCTTCTTCCTGCGCGGAGGGCTTCGCCGGTGGCGCGCCGGGAAGAATGATGTCCTGGTTCTCAAGCGCCGCTGGAAGCGGGTCGCGCTTCGGCCTCAATGGAAGGATGTCTATCGAGAGGGAAGCCGCGCGCATGAGGATGTCAACGCTGTAGTGGTCGAGCTTGCCCGCTGAGTCGGCGTCGGCATAAAGGAATGCGGCCGGTTTGCCCTTCAGCAGAAGGGGCGTGATCATGCTGCGCCTCACCGCGCCCTTCGCCGGAATGAAGGCAGGCAGCGTGTTGTCCAGCAGGATGCGCAGGCGGCTCTGGACCATCGTTTTCAGAAGGGGATCTTCATCGAGCGAAGTCTTCCAGCCGCGCACCTCCTCTGGGAAGCCAAACCCTGCCCACGACTGCGCGGCGTCGCCTTTGAGAATGTAAAGCGCTCCCCGCGACGCGAACTCCTGCACCCCAGCCATCAGCCTTTTTAGTATCTCGACCTGGCTGTCGGCGTATTCGATTGCCGCGACGTGAAAGAGCAGGAGGTTTTGGGCCGGTTGCCCGGCGGGAAGCGGCGGCGGCGCGGATGCAGGCGTGGCTTCGGGCTCGGGCAGGGCGCCGGCTATGGCTGCCGCCAGCTCTTTCGGGGCCGGGATGACAGGCACCGAAGCCGACATGGCGCTCAGCGACTCCCTCAGGGCATTGAGCTGCGCGTTGAGCGATTCCAGGGATCGGGTGAGAGTCTCCTCGATTATCTTTTCCTGGCTCATTGTGTCCCCTCTTCTAGGCCTTGCGCTCCAAGCGCGCCTTGTTCAGTTTATTGGGAGCCGCGCTCAAAAGTCAAGGCGTGGCATCCGTGAAGAGCCCGTTATCCCGCCCGGAAGGCAACTTGGCGCCAATGTGGCGGCAGGCCAGTTCAGTGATGCGCCGCCCGCGCGGCGTTCTGTCCAGAAAGCCTATCTGCATCAGATAGGGCTCGTAAATCTCCTCGATGGTGTCTTTTTCCTCGCCGATCGAGGCGGAAAGCGTGCTCAGGCCGACAGGCCCCCCGGCGTACTTTTCAAGAATGGTCAAAAGGATGCGCCTGTCCAGGTCGTCGAGGCCGTAGCGGTCAACTTCAAGGCGTTCGAGGCTTTTCACGGCGCAATCCATGGTGATGACTCCGTCGCCAAGAATCTGCGCGTAGTCGCGCAAGCGGCGCAAGAGGCGGTTTGAAACCCTGGGCGTGCCTCTGGAACGGCGGGCCACCTCGGCGCACGCGTCGGCTTCTATAGATACCAACAGAAGCCCCGCCGAGCGCCCGACTATGACCTCAAGATCGTTGGCCGGGTAAAAATCGAGGTGAAACGCTATTCCGAAGCGGTTGCGCAGCGGCGCGCTCAAAAGCCCCGTCCTTGTGGTGGCGCCTATGAGGGTAAAACGGTTCAATGGTATCGTGATGCTTCTGGCGCCGGGCCCCTGGCCCACGACCAGGTCCAGCTTGAAATCCTCCATGGCTGGGTACAGAACCTCTTCGACCGCCGGGGAGAGCCTGTGGATTTCGTCAATAAACAGGACGTCGCCGGCTTCGAGGTTGGTCAGCAGGGCGGCCAAATCCCCCGCCTTTTCAATCAGGGGGCCCGAAGTGACGCGTATGTTGACGCCCATTTCAGCGGCAATGATATGGGCCAGCGTCGTTTTTCCAAGACCGGGAGGGCCGCTCAGAAGGACGTGGTCGAGGGCCTCGCCGCGCCGCTTGGCCGCTTCGATGAAGACCCCGAGGTTTTCGGTGATGCGCTTCTGGCCGATGTATTCCGACAAGCGGCGGGGGCGAAGCGCGGCCTCCCACTGCCTCTCGGAGCCCTCCGCCGTCCCTTGCACCATTCTGTCTTCTGTCATCAGCCTTGCCTTTGTGGTTAGGGCATTACAATAGGTGAAGAAGCTTGTCGTTCGTGCGCCGCAGCTTGATCACCAAGTCCTTGATCAGGTTCTCGTAAAGCCTTTCCCGAAGCTCATTGGAGTGAGAAAGAATCTGCCTGAAATCTTCGGAGGTCAATTCCAGTAACTCGCCCTGGCTCATGGCCTCGATCGTGGCGGACCTCGGCGCGGCGTCTATCAGCGCCAGCTCCCCGAAACTCTCGCCAGGGCCGAACTGCGCCAGCTCCTTGGAACTTTGGCGGGTCACGTAAGCCCTGAACTTGCCGCTCTTCACCACAAACAGCGAGTCTCCGTGGTCGCCCTCCTTGATGGCCAATTCCCCAGGGGCAAAACGGTGGTGGCGAACCGTTTTTGAAATCTGGATCAGTTCAAGCGTGTCCAGATCCTTGAAAAGCCGCATCTTCTTCAGGACCGCCATGTCTTCCATTGCCCGCTCCCTTAGTTAAAAAGCAAAGACCAGAGGCCTCGGACCTTTTCCGGTGGCTTAGGTATGACCGAGACGGCTCCCTTGAAGCCGTCGTCAATGAGTATCAGCGAAACGTTGCGCACGCGCGGCGTTGGGCCCTTGCCGGTCTCCGTGCGCACGATCTCGGCTTTCACGACGTTAAATGGAGTTTCGGGGCTCTTCCAATAAATGCCCTTTTCCTCGGTAGTGGTTGACGTGAAGGGAACCTTGGAAATCCTGGTAGTCACCTTGAAGCGGGAGCACTTGACGCGGCGGCCGGAAGCAAGGACGACCTCCTCCGGAGGAAGCTCCTCTCGCTCCTGCTCAACGACGATGCCAGCCGCGCGGTTGCGGATGAATCCAAGCACTCCGTCTCCCAGGGCGTATGGCTCCCCATGCAAGGGAGCATACTGCGCCTTTTGGGCCTGCATCAAAAAATTCAACGCCTCTTTTGGAGATGGGCGCGCCTTCAAAAGAAGTTTCAGCGTGCCATCCTTGTCGGTGAGAAAATTCTGCGGCCCGGCTTCAACCCATACGCAAGGCGTTCCTTCTACGTACTCGCTCCCAGTGACGGCCAGCGAGAGGTTTTCGACTTTCCCCGGGCCCTGGTCGCCAGGAGCCTTCGTCACGACGCGATAATGGGCCCATGCTCCAGGCTCTGGGGGAGGGGCAAGAAATGTGGACAGATCCTGTGAAAAGGCGCTTTGCGCCGCGACGAAACCGGCGGAAACCACCATGAGTGCGATCCATCGCGCGGTTTTACGCCGGAAAAACATCAAGCCTCCCGCCATCGGCGCCTGCGCATGCCTATACGGCGCGCCCAAAGTGTACACCATGCCGCGGCGCGGGAAAAGGGCGGCCCCT
>JAEMPZ010000004.1 GCA_022759065.1 Acidobacteriota bacterium
GAGCCGTGTTTGTGCTTACCGAGATGGTGCCGTTGTCGCAAAGGACCGTCGCGCCGCTGATCGGGCTGGCGTTTGTATCAGTAACCGTTCCATCTAGAGTTCCGGTGGGGCCGATGGTGCATGAGCCGTACTTGAACGCGCCTATTCGCGTAGCCCAGTTCCAGCTGCCCGTGGAATACTCCTGCGTGTACCAGAACGAGCAGTCGTCGGTTGGGTCAATGCTCATTGAAGAGTAGTCGCCCCAGCGATTGACGCCTGTTTGCGATGCCGCGCCCAAGTACATCTGGGCTTCGCCCTGGGTCAACTCTCCCAGCGGGTCGCTCTGCAGCCTCCCGGCGTAGAAAATGGATGGATACATGCTCGCGCCGTCGGAGACGCTGTAACCGATGGCCAGGTTGCCCATGTGGTCTTGAGCGGCGCTGCCCATCCACCGGTTGTAGGTGTCGGATGGGGCAAACGTGCCCTGCTGGTAAATGTACCAGTCCGCATGGCCTGAATCTTTTCTCAGCTCGTACCACCTGACGCCCGCGCGGCCGCTTCCGGCGTCCACCGTGTGGTTGACCACCATTGCCTCATAGCTGCCGTAATTTCGATACTGGAGGCGGTACATCAGCCGGTCGCCGATTGCGTCAAGGTGCTGCGTCGTGCCAGGCTGCGGGATGCAGTCTCTCGTGCTGCTGCACAGGACGTCCCAGGGGGCCGTGTCGAGGACCAGGTCCGGTTCGCCGGCCTGGCCGAC
This sequence comes from Acidobacteriota bacterium, assembly GCA_022759065.1. Taxonomy (GTDB): domain Bacteria; phylum Acidobacteriota; class UBA4820; order UBA4820; family DSQY01; genus JAEMPZ01. The sequence continues at coordinate 740 of JAEMPZ010000004.1, forward strand.
GGTGAAAGTCGCCGTGGTCCAATTTACCGTAGCCTTCCAAAGCCTGAGGGCGTCATTGGGCGGAATCCACGCCGCGTCGTCAACTTCCAGGAAGTAGCATGGAGAGCCTGCAGGCGGATTGGTCATCCCTTCGAAGTGCGCTGGAAGCATGCCGCCATAGTTGGAATTGATGGCGCCGAGGTTGATTTTTAGCATGCGCGCTGACGCGTCGCCGTTGATCATTTTGTCGGCTTCGAATACGCATAGGCCCGCGCCGGCCCAGGTGCTGCCGCCGGCGAATTGGTTGACAGTCATGTAGTAGCCGTCGGGCCAGACGCCGAATTTGGGATAGTCGTTCATGGTGGTGGCGTCGTACTCGAAGCAGTAAAGCCACCACGAGCCGGTCGGGTCGGCAGTTTGTGAAACGGCTATGGCCGTATAGTATGGTCCGCTGTAGTTATCGCCCAAAGAGAACTGGCTGATAACCCAGCGGTTTCTAAAGCGGTCCCAGAGAACGATGGGGTCGCCGTGATTGTAGGTTGCGCATGGCCCGCCGAGAGAGGACCAGATCGTGTTTCCGGCGATTGGGCCCATTACGTTGGTAGCCGTCCAAGGATTTGTGGAGCGGTCAATCTGCCACGCCGCCAGGTGCAGGTTCACCCACTGAAGGTAATGGTCCGGGCCGATGTCGCCTTCAGTATCGGGGGGGGCGACGCCGGCGACGTTGGTGATCCCGGCGAAAGAGGCCAGTGTCGCTGGCATGGCGTCAATGCCTGGCGAATATTGAATTACGGGGTCCGTCTGGTTTCCCTGTGGAGCCTCGGCGCCAGATGCTTTTGGCAAACGAGGGTTGTTAATTTCCCGCTCGTGGCCTATGGCCACCTTGTCGGTGCTGATGGGAAGGCTCCTAAATGGAGGGGAAAGCTGCACGGTGCAGGGATAAACTACCTCCGCCTTCAGTTCCTTGGCCGGCGGCTGCGCTTGCGGAGAGCCCGCGGGCTCCCCGGCCAGCGCTGGCAAAGACCCCAGCGCCAAGAGGATGGCCAGCGCAAAAACAGCACACTCCACCACATTAGAAGCCCCTATTTTGCTCCTCATTTGCTCCTCCCTTTCCATGGGGAGCGCCAGCGTTGAGCCATCCCCGAGTATTGCCGAGGCGATTATAGCGTACAAAATGGCCTTGTCAATGGGCCTATACCACCTACAGCCCACAGCCTACAGCCTATAGCCTATACATAGCCCTCAGCCTGACGGGCTTCAACTGCGACAAAGATTGTCTGCCTTTGAGAAATGGCTTGAAAGCTCTTTGGTTCTGGCAAAGCAGAGGCTCCTCTTTGTGCAAAGTGGGTGAAGTGCCCCACAAATTGTCATGCAAAGGAGGGGGTGGCTCCCGGGCAGTTGACCTCGGCTCCGCTATGATGTATCTTCAAAAGCAGCAGGGATGTCGTCTGATAGTCACTTTGATGACGCCCTGGTTTTCGGGGGGAGCATAACGCAAGAAGCCGCGCCGTAACAGAACCCAACTATTTGAAGAGGAGGTCCGCTATGAGCAAGCTTGTACCGCCACACGGCAGCAAAGAATTGAAGTGCCTTCTGCTCGAGGGGAAGGCGAAGGACGAGGAAATCAAGAAGGCGCAGGGATTGAAGAAAGTCCCCATAACCAGCCGCGAAACGGGCGACTTGATCATGATGGGGATCGGCGGCTTTACGCCACTTGACGGCTTTATGGGCTATGCCGACTGGAAAGGCGTCTGCGACGAGTACAAGATGCCAAGCAAGAACGGCCTGTTTTGGCCCATACCAATCACGCTGTCAGCCGCCAAGGATCTGGCCGATTCCATAAAGCTCAACGAAGAAGTGGCCCTTTGGGACACGGAGACAAACACCCTCATGGCCACGATGAAGGTGACCGAGAAATACGCCATAGACAAGGCTCACGAATGCCAGCAGGTCTTCAAGACCACCGACATGGCGCACCCGGGCGTTAAGATGGTCATGGAGCAGGCTGACGTGAATCTGGCCGGGCCGGTCAAGGTCCTCTCCGAATCGTATTTCCCCGAACAGTTCAAAGGCCTCTACCAGCGTCCGGCCGAGTCGCGCAAGATGTTCGAGGAGCGCGGGTGGAATACCGTCGCCGCCCTCCAGCTTCGCAACCCGATGCACGGCTCCCACGCCTACCTGGCCTGGATCGCCATCGAAGTTTGCGACGGCGTTTACATCCACCAGCTCGTCGGCAAACTCAAGCCAGGCGACATACCGGCCGACGTGCGAGTGAAGGCCATTGACGCGCTAGTGAACAAGTACTTCCGCAAGGAGCGGGTGGCGATGGCGGGGTATCCTCTCGACATGCGCTACGCCGGGCCGCGCGAAGCCCTTTTGCACGCCGTCTTCCGCCAGAACTACGGCTGCTCGCACCTCATCGTGGGCCGCGACCACGCCGGAGTGGGCGATTACTACGGTCCTTTCGACGCGCAGAAAATCTTCCTGGAAATTCCCCAAGATGCCCTCCAGCTCAAGCCGCTCTGCATGGATTGGACCTTCTACTGCTACGAGTGCGGCTGCATGGCTTCAATGAAGACCTGCCCCCACGAGAGCAAGGCAGTGATAGACGAGAACGGCAACTACAAGGGCGGCGCGCGCCTTTTACTTTCGGGAACGCTCCTTCGCAAGCTTATGAGCGAAGGCAAGCCGGTGCCCAAGGAGTTTTCAAAGCCCGAGGTCATCGCCGTCCTCAAGGAATACTACGACCACCTGGAAAACAAGGTGGAAGTCAAGCTTCACGGCGCCGCGACCGGAGACGTCAAGAAGAAATAACCTCTTCGTCAAGCGACAAGAAAAGGGGCCCGCGAAGGGCCCCTTTTTTTGATGAGGGATGAGGGCGGAAGCATGAAGAGTGAAGAGGTGAAGCGTAAAGCGTGAAGAGGTGAAGCGTTAAGAGTTAAGAGTTAGGAGTTAAGAGTTGAGGTACTGCTATTTTTTAACTCAAAACTCAAAACC
>JAEMPZ010000246.1 GCA_022759065.1 Acidobacteriota bacterium
CGGCGGAAACTTCGTTGGTTCGGAACCCTTGCGGCCGGATTTGTCCTTGCCTGCTACGGGGTGATGGTTCCGGCGCAGAAAACCGCGCCTCTTCTGGTGGCGGCGTCGGAGCCGGACATAGAGGCGATCGTCAAGGAGGTCGGCGGGAATCAGGTCGAGACCTTCGTTCTTTTCAAGGGATGCATTCTCCAAAAACACCTCGCCGTGGAGAAGGAGGCGAGCGGCAAGCTCTTGAAGGCCGACGCCATCGCCTGGACCGGGTTCCAGCCGGAAGCGGGGGCCGTCCGGCTGGCGATCGGAAACGTTCCGAACGCCGAGACAAGAAACAACTGGCACTGCGAATGGATTGACGTATCCAAAGGGGCGGCTCAAGTTGACAGAGCGGTCTCGACCGGCGCCGGCTGGTGCGAGGGTGACTACAATGAATTCACGACCCACGGCGACCCCTTCTTCAGGCTAAACCCTGAAAACGGCGCGGTCATGGCGCGCGACATAGCAGAGGGTCTTGCGAAACTGCGCCCGGCACAGAAGGCTTACTTCGAGAATAACGCGGAAACTTTCGCGAAGGGCCTGGGCGCCGAGATCGCAAAGTGGAAGGAAGCACTGAAGCCCTTTGCCAAAACGCGCATCCTTTGCAGCCAGTGCGGCTGGGAAAATTTCGCAAAACTCGCTGGTTTGGACCTCGTGGTCTGCAAACAGAAACCAGGCTGCTGCCCCACGCCCGAGGCGTTGGTCGAGCACGTGAAGCAACTGAAAGTTGACATGATTTTCCTGGACCCCCACACATTTCCCAAACACGCCAAGGCTCTCAAGGAAGCGCCCGGCTTCGTCGTGGAAGATGTCCCTTCTTCAATCGGCGACCTGCCAGGAGCCACGAGCTATGCGGCCATCTTTGAGAACTTCATCAACACGTTACAAAAACATGCCAGCAAAGAGAACGAAAAGAGGTAGCACCATTGACTACGAGACGCTAAAGACGACGCTTGAAAAGAAATTCGGCGTCCAGGTCGTGCTTGGGACGCACCCCTATTAGGAGGATTTTAATGCAACACAAAGGCGGAATGGGCGGCAGCGGCAACTGCATTTGCCTCGGCTGCGGATTCAAGAAACCCCACCAGCCCGGCAAACCCTGCAAAGACGAGCGCTGTCCAGAGTGCGGGAAGGCTATGGTTCGCGAGGGCTCCGAACACCACCAACTCTTCCTCAAGAAGCAAGAGGAGAAAAAACATTGAACGGCGTGGAGGAGCGCGCCAGGGCTTTCTGGCAAAGGACGGAACAGTACCAGAAGCTTGGCCATGACCGCTTCGCCGCGGCCGCCTTCGTGGCCGGGGTCGCGGGAAAGCTTGAAGGCCCGGTTCTCGACGTCGGCACCGGCAAAGGGCTTATGGCAATGGCTCTGGCGCGCCATGGCGTTGATGTTGTCTCCGTTGACCTGAGCCCCGACGATTCCGAACTGGCCGCTTTTCTCGCCAGGAAGGCAGGACTGGCTGAACGCATCAGCTTTCTCGTCAAGGATGCCCGCTCGCTCCCTTTTGAGGACGGCCACTTCGGCTGCGCCGCCATGATGGAGGTCCTGCACCACCTTGACGATGGCGCTCCTGTTCTTTCGGAAATGGCGCGCCTCGTGAAGCCGGGCGGAAAAATCATCATCGCCGATTTCTCGGAAGAGGGTTTCGCGATGGTATCGGCAATACACCGCGCCGAAGGCCACGAACACCCGAGAAGCAACGCGACGCTGGACAACGCGGCCAGCCATCTTGCCTCCTTGGGATTTCGCGAAGGCGGCCGCGCCGAAGCCCACCATAACGTGGCGGCGTGGTTCGCGAAGGGGCCTGATAGCTTATAATAGGCCGTGGAGCGAAGGCACAACATTGCCATCGCGGAATTTCGGTGAAGGGGAGATGATGAGGCATCCAAAGGCTTACGACAGCATCCTGGATCTTGTCGGCGAAACTCCCGTGGTGAGGCTTCGGCGAATCACGGAGGGGCTGGTTCCCGAAATCTTCGCCAAGCTGGAATTTTTCAACCCCATGGGCAGCATCAAGGACCGGCTTGCCCTTCACGTGGTTCGCAAAGCCGCGGCGGACGGCCGCCTCCACAAGGGCGGCCTCATCCTTGAAAACTCTTCCGGCAACACCGCGCTGGGGCTCGCGATGATGGCCATACAGGAAGGCTACCGATTGAAGGTGGTCGTGCGAGACAGCATCAGCCCTGAAAAGCTCGCCCAACTGGAGGCTCTCGGCGTGGAAGTCCTCAAAGTGGACCACACGCTTCCCGCCGAGTCGCCCGATTCGTACAACAAGATCACGCCCAGGCTCGCCGCCGAAACTCCCGGCTGTTATTTCCCCGACCAGCACAATAACCGCGAGAACAACGACGCGCATTACGCTACCACGGGCCCCGAAATCTGGGAACAGATGGAGGGGCGCATTGACTACCTCGTGGCCGGCATGGGGACCGGCGGCACCATCGGCGGCACGGCCCGCTATCTAAAGGAAAAAGATCCCAGGATCCGCGTCATCGCGGTTGATTCCGAAGGCTCCGTCTTCGCCCATTACTTCCGCACCGGCAAACGCAAAGAGCCCGCGCCCTACCTGCTTGAAGGCTTGGGGGACGAGTTCATCATCGGGTGCGCCGATTTCTCCAACCTCGATGACGTCGTAACCGTCTCCGACAAGGAGGCATTTCTCGCTTGCAGGGAACTTGTCCGCAGGGAAGCTATTCTCGCCGGAGGCTCAAGCGGCGCCGCAATGAAGGTTACGCTGGACCTGGCGCGCAAGCTCAACAAGCCCGCCCGCATCGTCACCATTTTTCCAGATGGCGCCTCGCGCTACCTGAGCACCATCTTCAACGACTCATGGATGAAAGAACATGGCTTCATTTAAAGAAGATACTCACCACCAAGACACCAAGGATGGAAGGTCAGACGAAAGACGTCAGACGTAAGGCACAGATGTGCACATGGTTTTGAATGACTACCCTCGCGGGATTTAAAGCGGCTCTTTGTCTTTTTCAAAAAGCGGCTTTTCTCCGTGTCTCCGCGTCTCCGTGGTTCATCAAATGATCTGCAAGGAGGTTTCAACATGAATCCATACGAAACAATGTCGCGAGAGGAGCTGCTGGACGCTCTTAAAGCTTTCGCCAAGAACTGGCTGGCCCACGACGGCTGCTGGTTTCTCGCCGCCGAGGAGCGCCTTGGAATGGAGACGGCCATCGCGCTCGATGCTGCCGCATGGGCGCGATTCGCTCATGCCGAGGCGAGGCGGATTAAAGAGCTTTTCAAGATCCCCGAGGACGGAGGGCTCGAAGCGCTCGAACGCGCGCTCGGTCTGCGCATGTATGCGCTCGTGAACGCCCAGCACGCGGAGTGGTCGGACGACAAGAAGACGCTTCGCTTCGTCATGGAGCGCTGCCGCGTGCAAGAGGCGCGCTACCGAAAAGGCCTTCCCGCCTTTCCCTGCCGCCCCGTCGGCGAAGTGGAGTTCCACGCCTTCGCCACGACCATAGACCCGCGCATCGTGGCCCGTTGCGTTCACTGTCCCCCGGAACCCAACCCAACCGGCGCATGCACCTGGGAATTCACGCTGGAACAGTAACCACGCATCCCCTGCCAGCTCGGAAACAAAGATGCGCCACGAAGGCACGAAGGACACGGAGGGAAGATGTGAGATTGTGGATGAGGGCGCAGATCGCGCCGTGCCAAGCATCACC
>JAEMPZ010000179.1 GCA_022759065.1 Acidobacteriota bacterium
CAAGCGAGGCCCGCCATTCCTCAATCGAGCCGGGGTTCTTCGTGCGTACCCCCCTGAAACATCCATGGGCGCTTGGCCCGATGCCGATGTAATCGCCTTGGCGCCAGTAGCGCAGGTTATGGCGGCACTCTCCTTTGGGCCTCGCGAAGTTGGATACCTCGTAGTGCGCGAAACCCGCTGTCTCAAGCCGTTCGCAGAGGCGGTCGTAGAGTTCGGCCACGTCGTCCTCGCCGGGCACCGAAACCTGTCCGGACAAAACCCTCGCGTAAAGGCCCGTCTTCTCGTGAAGATCTAGCATGTAGGCGGAGAGATGGTCCAACGGCATGGCCTCGGCTTCATCCAGCGTCCGGCTTAACGAAGCGACCGTCTGTCCTGGAATGCCGAGCATCAGGTCGAGCGAAAGGCGGCTAAATCCCGCCTGTGCGGCCAGACGCACGGCGCGGCGAACGTCTTCCGGCGTGGCGCGGCGGCCGAGCGCTCGAAGCTCTGTTTCATCGAAACTCTGCGCTCCGATGGAAAGCCTCGTCACGCCGGCGCCACGCCATGCCGCCAGAGATTCGGCCGTGACCGTTTCGGGGTTGGCCTCCAGCGTCACCTCGGCATCCGGCATCCAGTGAAAGATTCCACGAAGGCCTTCGCAAAGGCGCGCCATCTCCGATAGGGCGAGAAGCGACGGCGTGCCGCCGCCAAAATAGATCGAATCAAGTTCCACCGGGCAAGGTTCGCGGTAAATGTCCCCTTCCTTTAATATATAGGTGGCAAACCATTCGGGTACGGCGCCATCCAGGGCGACGCGGCAGAAATCGCAGTAGGAACAAAGCGACGCGCAGAAAGGAACATGAATATAAAGGCCCACGGCCTCGCTCGCCCATCCGTTCGCTTTCTTCCCGCTCACACTCTCGTCAGCCACGCGCTACTCCAAAAAAAGTACCCACAGGTCGCGAAGGTTGTTCCCGGAAGGGTCACGAGGCAGAAGGCATGAATGCGCGTCGAGAAGTTCTCCGGTCGCGCACGCGGCCAGAGCCTCTTTCAGCATCTCTCTCGGCGGCGCCGTCATATCAGAGACCACCGCGCCCGAGCCGGCCGCGCCGTCCACGCCGTCGGTCGCCATTGCCACGAACGTCCAGCCAGAGACTCCTTCAAGGGCAAGCGCAACCTCGCAAGCAAGGTGGCTGCAGCGCCCTCCGCGTCCCTTGGCGGTGACCCGCACGGGAGCTTCCCCGGCGCCAATGATTGCGGCGGGACGCTTCGCCGTCTTTAGCGCCTCGGCCTTGAAACGGCGGGCAAGCGCTCGCGGAGCAATGGCCTCCGGCGCAAGAAGCGGCCGCGCTTCCATCCCCTCCTCTTCAATGAAGGAGACGGCCTCATCAACCATGCGCGCGCTGTCCGCGAGGCAGGCGGACCTGTCGAACCTCGAACAGCTCACTCGAAACAGCGGGGGAAGAGATCGTGGCAAATCGAGCGAAAGCCTTTCGGCGACCCTTTCAGCGCGGGGGATTCCGCGCGGCCAGAAGGTCGGCGCGCTGCCGGTGAGCCGCCACTGCGGGGGAGCGACGTCGCACCACACGCCGGTGAAGAGAGGCCAGGCGCCGGCGCGAAGCCTGAGGCCGCCGCCACGCGCCCTCGACAGGCGCAACCGCACGGCGTTGATGTCCCTTATCGGCGCGCCGCTTTCAAGGAGAGCCGTTTCGACCGCGGCCACTTCTTTTAGCGTCCAGCCGGGAGGCGGATCGCAACAAAGCGACGATGACCCGCCTGAAACCAGCGCCAACAGCGGACCTTCGCCCTCCATGAGCCATTCATAGAGAGATCTCGTCCCATCAAGGCTCAAAGGCCCGGCAACTGGATGCTCTCCCATGCGGTGAATAAAATTCAACGGCGCCGGGCCTGGCGCGCCATCGCTCGTCTCGAATAGAAAGCCCTCAACGCCCTTGAAGCGGGCCGCCGCTCCCCTCGCCAGCGCGCGTCCCGCCTTCCCAACGCAGAGGACTCTCGCCGGCATTGCGCCTTGGAGCAGCTCATCTAGGACTCCAGAAACGATGAGCTTTTCAGGCGACAGCGAGGCCAAAAAGGCCCGCAGGCGCTTGATTTTTCCAGTAATGCCAAAAGGTTGAGAGCGCATATCCCAAAACCTCATTAACTCTAGAATGGCCGTGAGCCAAAGCTTTCAAGAGAGGCCGCCCGTCAAAACACTTGACAAACGGCCATCCTGAGACTATATTATACCCGGAAGCGTTAATAGGAGGACGCAGATGAACAAGATGGAACTGATCGATGCAGTGGCAAAGGGCGCGGGTATCTCCAAGGTGGAGGCCAGCAAGGCTGTGGACACGTTCACCAGCTCGATTCAGAAGTCCCTCAAGAAGGGCGAGAAGGTGACGTTGGTCGGCTTCGGGACGTTCGGCGTCGTGAAGAAGGCCGCCAGGATGGGCCGCAACCCGAAGACGGGCAAGCCCATCAAGATCGCGGCCAAGCGCGTCGCGAAGTTCAAGGCCGGCAAGCAGCTCGCCGACACCATCCGGTAATTTCTCCGCGCACCGGAAAGTGGGGGCCTTCGGGCCCCCTTTTTTTTGCCTCTTCCCTCGACGCTCTAATCTTGCTACTCTATCTTCCTGGGCCGCAACGGCGGTTGGGATCCTCAATCCCGCGATGGAATTGCAACGGTGCCCCCAAATGCCTATGAGCACGCCGTTCAGTCAAAGGTGATGGGAGAAATCATTGGAGCTGCTTGAGCAGATCAGACGCAAGGCCGCATCTTTCAGCCGCAGGATCGTCCTGCCCGAATACGAGGACCCAAGGACTCTTAAGGCCCTCCCGCTGATCCTCTCCGACAAGACCGCCATACCGGTCCTCGTCGGGAAACCGTCGGAAATCGAAAAAAGCGCGAGCGCCGCCGGCGTTTCGCTGGCTGGCGTTGAAATCGTTGACCTCGCGGAGGAAAGGCTCATTCGCGAGCTTTCCCGCGTTTACCTGGAGCGAAACCGCAGCCGCGGCGCAAGCGAAGGGGAGGCGCGCGAGTTGGTCCAGCAGCCGCTTTACGGCGGGTGCGCCTTGGTCGCGGCCGGCAGGGCTCACGGGATAGTTTCCGGCGCCACGCACACCACCGCGGATTCGGTCAGGGCCTACCTGCGCAGCTTCGGCCCGGCTTCTCGCATACGCACCGTCTCCTCATTTTTCCTGATGGTCACTCCAAAGCGCGAGTTCGGCCAGGACGGCGTATTCGTCTACTCGGACTGCGGGGTCGTCCCATACCCCACGTCCGAGCAACTCGCCGAGATCGCCCTTTGCGCCGCCGAGTCGTTCAAGCTGCTGGTGGGCGCCGAGCCAAAGGTCGCCTTCCTCTCCTTCTCCACGAAGGGTTCCGCCAAAGACCCAAACGTGGACAAAGTCGTGCGCGCATTCAAACTCTTCCGCGGCCTGGCTCCGGATATCGCTTCCGACGGAGAGCTTCAGGGGGACGCCGCCCTGGTACCGAAAGTCGGCGCCAGCAAGGCGCCTGGAAGCAGGGTCGCGGGGCAGGCGAACGTTCTGATCTTCCCGAACCTGGACGCAGGCAACATCGCCTATAAACTAACGGAGCGTCTCGCCGGCGGAATCGCCCTCGGCCCGATCCTCCAGGGTCTTGCCCGGGCCGCAAATGACCTCAGCAGGGGGTGCACGGCCCAAGACATAGCCGACGTTACCGCGATCACGGCGGTGCAGGCGCAGGC